>CALFWW010000001.1 GCA_937928575.1 uncultured Saprospiraceae bacterium
GAATTGGCACAAACTTCAAAAATCATAATGTCGTTGTATTAAACAATAAAACTATTAAATTTGCTACTAATAAATTTAAAACCATAATTGAATGAGAAACACTATTCTACTTTCCGCCACTATTTTACTATTTATTGTTGCATGTAAAAGTGATTCCGCATCTAACCTCAAGCCATTGGATTTGATGAAGTATGGAATTCCATTAACAGTAATGGCACCAGATAGTGCTAAAGTGGAAACAATGGATTTGATTGTTCAAAACGATGTAACGATTAAAAAAGGTGATGACTACTTTATTCAGTTATATGCTTCTGATGCGAGTACAACAGATCTTAAAAAAGTAAAAGCGGATCAACTGGAAGAAGTAAAAGCCAATCCTTATTTCTCAGGTATTGTTTCCGAAGATGAAAATGGTTTCGTTTACAAAAAGCAGATCGATTCCACCAATGTGAATTATGGTTTCAAATACATCAAACTTCAAGGAGATAAAGAGTATATTTTTCAGACAGGTTTGATCGGGAAATTTTCTGAAGAATCTGTAATGGCGATGTATAATGCGGTTAAGTGATGATCTCTTAACCGATTGAAATTTCTAAATTGAACCGCAGAATGTCGAATGTCGAAGTGGAGTACACGGATCAAAGTTCGTGAGCTCGCGTCTTCACGTCCTCACGAGCTCCCCGTTAAGTGATGATTCCCTTGTCTGTTGAAATTTCTAAATTGAACCGCAGAATATCGAACCGCAGAATGTCGAATGTCGAAGTGGAGTACGCGGATCAAAGTACATGAGCTCGCGTCTTCACGTCCTCACGAGCTCCCCTTCCATTTCTAGTAAATCTTCTAGAAAGGGAAGGGCGTTTGACCGAAGGGAAATACTGGGATGGGTTACCAACCACGTATTCACGTTTGGCTCCGCGAGCTCAACTTCGACATTCGATATTCCCTGTCTGCTCTGACGGCAGTCAGACAGGCTTGTTCGATATTCGATATTCAATTTTCGTCTTCTCATCTCATTTATTCAGCTAGCACAACAAAAAAAATGGGTTTCCCCACCTTGTGGAAAACCCATTTGATCAATCGGATAATGGCTGTTTAGGCCTTGTTTAATTGCTCGTAACCGAACAATCCTACGATCAGCAATAAAATGCTAAAAATGACCATGGGAGATAATTTTGTTAAAAAATAATTTGTTGTTTAGAGAGAACGCTTTAAAAGTTGATATGTTTGATTCGAAAACGACGTTCTTTCAATTTTTAACATAAAACACAGGTAACCAAATACCCATATACTATGTTATCATCTAATTTAAACACAATGTTCGCGATATAAAAACCTATTAACATATATTTGTGACAATAAAAAAAGAGGTTTAATTACAAATTAAACCTCTTTTTATGTGTAAAATGTAGTATTCAATACATTTATTTTGTCGCTGCTGTGAATCTCTTCGCTACCTCTTTCCAGTTGATCACTTTAAAGAAATTGGATACATAGTCAGGACGTCTGTTCTGATATTTCAAATAATAAGCATGTTCCCACACGTCAAGTCCAAGGATTGGTGTTCCTTTTTTACGGACACAATCCATTAATGGGTTGTCCTGATTTGGTGTTGAGCTAACAAACAACTTACCTTTTTTATCAACACATAACCAAGCCCATCCTGAACCGAATTGTGTCTTCGCAGCAGTTGTAAAAGCTTCCTGAAATTTTTCAAAAGAACCAAAATCTTTGTCGATTGCTGCACCTAACTTACTTTTTGCTGCTGGTGCTTTTCCACCACTTGGTGACATTACTTTCCAGAACAAAGAGTGGTTGTAATATCCGCCACCATTGTTGCGAACACCTGCTCCTGATTTTCCAGCAACTGCAAGAATCGCTTCAATTTTTTTCTTCTCTAATTTTGTGCCTTTGATAGCAGCGTTCAATTTCGTGGTGTATCCATTGTGGTGTTTTCCATGATGAATTTCCATTGTTCTTTTACCAATAAATTTTTTCAACGCATCCGATTTATAAGGAAGCTTAGGAAGTTTAAAAGCCATACTGTTATTGATTTAGTTTTTTATAAAATGTTATTTCAAATTTGTGCAAAGATATAAAGTTTATTGCAATGACGTAATAAGGATTTTTAGACTTTTCGATATTTAGATTTTCGGACACTTCACATTCAAAAAAGAATTTGACTATTCAATTAAAATTCTCGATTGAATTCTCTAACTCGTCACTTGAACTAGAAAAGTTACTTTAGAAGCGTCTGTTTCCAAACTCAGTGAAGTGTCCAAAAATCTAAAAGTCTAAATATCCAAAAGTCAATCCCGTGTAATAACGTCCAAAAAAACTTACCTTTGCGTCATCAAAATTCAAATAGAAAACATTATGAAATACCGCAAGGAAAAAGATAGTATCGGATACGTAAATGTACCAGCTGATAAATATTGGGGCGCACAAACCCAACGCTCAAAAGAAAATTTTAAAATCGGTGGAGAAAAAATGCCACTTGAAATTATACGTGCATATGCCATTCTAAAAAATGCAGCTGCACAAACAAACGCATCATTAGGAGCACTACCAAAAACTAAAGCAAAATTAATAGAAAGAGTTTGCAAAGAAATTTTAGATGGAAAACTGGATGATCAATTTCCACTAGTGGTATGGCAGACTGGATCAGGAACTCAGTCCAACATGAACGTCAATGAGGTGATCGCTAATAGAGGTCATGTCATTAAAGGCGGAAAATTAACAGACAAGAAAAAAGCGTTGCATCCAAATGATGATGTCAACAAATCTCAATCTTCTAACGATACATTTCCGACCGCTATGCACATCGCCGCGTACAAAATGTTAGTAGAAACAACTTTGCCAGGATTGACAGTCTTGAAAAAAACTTTGGCTGCAAAATCCAAGAAGTACATGAAGGTGGTGAAGATTGGTCGTACCCATTTTATGGATGCAACACCAGTGACAGTTGGTCAAGAATTATCTGGATATGTAGCACAATTGGATTATGCGATTAAAGCAATCAAAAATACATTACCACATTTAGCGGATTTAGCATTAGGAGGAACAGCAGTAGGGACTGGTTTGAATACCCCAAAAGGATATGCGCCGAAAGTCGCAAAAGCAATCGCGAAGTTGACCAAACTTCCTTTCAAGACTGCGCCCAACAAATTCGAAGCACTAGCAGCACATGACGCGATTGTAGAAGCACATGGTGCACTCAAAACTGCAGCCGTTTCTTTAATGAAAATCGGTAACGACATCAGAATGTTAGCATCCGGTCCAAGAACAGGAATCGGAGAATTAATTATCCCTGCCAACGAACCAGGTTCTTCCATCATGCCTGGAAAAGTAAATCCAACACAATCAGAAGCATTGACCATGGCGATGGCACAAGTTTGTGGAAATGATGTAGCTATCAATATCGGTGGGATGACTGGACAGTTTGAATTGAATGTCTTCAAGCCAATGATGATTTTCAATTTATTGAACTCAGCAAGATTGATCGGAGATGCATGTGTTAGTTTTGAAAAAAATTGTGCTCGCGGAATCGAACCTAATAAAAAACGCATCCAACAAAATCTTCAAAATTCATTGATGCTAGTTACCGCTTTGAATACTAAAATCGGGTACGATAAAGCAGCAACGATTGCGAAAAAGGCATATAATGAAGACAAAACACTTAAAGAAACTGCAGTTGAATTGGGTTATTTGACCGCAAAAGAATTCGATCAATGGGTAAGGCCTGAAAATATGATCGGATCGTTGAAGTAAAGCTGAACCGTAGAATATTGAACCGCGGAATATCGAATTTCGAAGTGGAGGACGCGTTGAAGTTCGCGAATTCATGTTCTCCACTTCGACATTCGATATTCCCTGTCTGCTCTGACGGCAGTCAGACAGGCTTATTCGATATTAAATTTGCTCGGAGTGCCGAAGTAGAAAAAGGACCGTAGAATATCCCGAAGGGCGATAGGAGAGTTTACGAACTTAGATCCACGTCCTCAAGTTCGAAATTCGACATTCCTTGTTCGATATTCGATATTCAATTTCCCCTGTAAGAGCAATAACGACAAGGATTATCAACTTTTTCCAATTTAAATAGAACTATATGTTCCATTTACGTGTAAAAAGTAGTATTTTCGCACCGCTATTTTAGAAAGTTCTTTAAAATGAAAGAGTTTAATCATTATTCAATTCCTTTAGTGGGAATTCTTGATGGTGCTCATCAGTTTGAATTCAAAGTTGACAAAAGTTTTTTCGAGAAGTTTGAGAAACCAATTGTTGAGGATGGATTGTTTCAGGTAAAAGTTGATCTGATTAAACAACCGGATGCTATGTTTTTGACCTTCCATATTGATGGAACGATGAAAGCAGATTGCGATCGATGTTTGGCAACTATTGATTTACCGATTCAAGGGAAGTATGATTTGATTGCAAAGTATGCAGCAGAAGCTTCCGAAACTGACGAAGTGATTTATATAGTTTCAGATCAACAAAAACTAGAATTGCAGAAATCCATTTACGATTTCATTGGTCTCTCAATTCCACTTGTAAAAACTTACAATTGTGAGGATGAAGAACCACGAGTTTGTGATGATGCAATGCTTGACAAAATTGAAGGAACCGAAGAAGCACCAGAAGAAGAACCAAAGAGCAGTCCAATTTGGGATGCATTAAAAGACTTTGGTAAAAACTAAATTTGCAATATTTTTTGCAAATTATTTAGAATTAAGAAAACAGTAAAATAAAAATTTAACATGGCACATCCGAAAAGTAAAATATCAAAGCAACGTAAAAGAAAAAGACGTACGCACAAAAAATTAGCCTTACCAACGGTTGCGAAGTGCCCAACAACAGGCGAGCCGCATTTATATCACCGTGCTTATTGGCTAGAAGGTAATATGTATTACAAGGGTAATATTGTTATCAAGGCTGATGAAGATATCGAGTAAGCGCTCATTCACTCAACACACACAGTTTTATTATAAGAATAGCTCCCATAGATGTATGCGGGGCTTTTCGTATTTCTGCCCTGTTGAACTCTACTTTGAGGGCTAATTTCTTGAAGATTTAATATTTAGAATTTATAACATTATATCAACAAGAATTGATATTTACTCTAAACAGCCCTCAAAGTATTTGTAGTCGGGTAAAAAATTTAACCCCCTTTAGAGGACTAATTTCTTGAAGATTCAAAATTAGGAATACATAACAACGTATAGGCGCCATTAAGTTCTGTCGAGCTCCAACGGAGCGTAAACAATAAAATATGGGCAACGCCCATATTAAGGTAATGAGGAAGTAGAAGCTCCAACGGAGCGCAAGCAATTTTAAAACTGAAAAATATTTTGAATTTGAATAAGCTCTTGTTCAACGGGGCTATATCGAATTGCACATAAATTTGAAATGCTCACGCACCTTTGGCGCTAGATTACACGATTTGTTTAATAAATGGGCGTTGCCTATTTTTAGTGTTAACGGCTCCTTGAAGCTTTATTAAAACTAAACAGCCCTCAAAGTTAAAAGACCAAATAAAAATGAAAAAAATAATCAATACCAAAAATGCACCAGCACCTGTAGGCCCTTACAACCAATGCGTCCAATTAGGCAAGACATTATATGTATCCGGACAAATAGCCATCAACCCCGCAACTGGTGAATTGGTTACTGGAAATATTGAAGATGAAACGCATCAAGTGATGTCCAACATCAAAGCAATATTAACAGCAGCAGGAAGTAGCTTTGAAAATGTTTTAAAATGTTCCGTTTTTGTTTCTGATATGAATTTGTATTCAAGAATCAATGCAGTCTATGCGGAATACTTCGATGAAGCAACAGCACCTGCACGTGAATTGGTAGAAGTTGCCAACTTGCCTAAGTTCGTTAATATCGAGATTTCTACGATCGCTACTGTTTGATGAAATGGATTTTTCTAACAGGCTCAAGAGACAAGTTCAACCCTGAAAGGTGAGTTGTTCAAAATACTGAAAATAAAGTGTTAAATTTTTTTGTATTTATTTTTGAAAACGATTTACCCCAACGGGGTTGCGCATTGTAAATAGGGGCAACGCCGGCAACGCCCCAATTAAATAAGTAAAGGGCGTCAAAGCTCTGAAGGAGCGTAGCAGTTTTTGTAACAATTTGTTTGCTACACAATACATTATGCTTGAAAATATATTTATTCAATTGCTGCTTCGCTCTTTCAGAGCTTCTAAATTACCAATATTAGCTTGGGACGATGTCCCAAGCTAATATGCTTGACCCACTTTGGGGTCATAGGTTACAAATTGAAAAAGTATTTAAAGAAAAAAAGTACAAAATAATTAACTCAACAGCAAAACCCTGAAAGGGTGGCATAATGCAAAAATGGGTGCAACCCATTTAAAACTAAATCAATATGAAAAAAGTACTCTCATGTGTCCAACCAACTGGTGATCCCCATTTAGGAAACTATTTCGGAGCCATCAAAAACTGGGTAGCATTACAAGAAAAGTATGATTGTAAATACGGTGTTGTGGATTATCATTCCCAAACAATGCCGTATGATCCTGTCAAATTGAGACAACGCACATGGAGTATGGCTTTTCAATTATTGGCAGCAGGCATTAAGCCAGAAAATCTATTCATCCAATCCTTGATACCAGAGCATACTGAGTTGTCATGGATTTTTTCCAATGTTTGTTCCTACGGAGAATTAACTCGTCAGACCCAATTCAAAGATAAGACCAACCAATTAGAAGAAAAATCAAGTGATGCATTCACCTCAGCAGGATTGTTTACCTATCCCGTACTTCAGGCTGCAGACATCTTAATTTATCATGCGGATTATGTGCCGATAGGAAAAGATCAAGTGCAACACTTGGAATTATCCAGAAACATTGCACAACGATTTAACAATCAATTCAACAAAGAATACTTCGTGCATCCGGAACCACTATTCACGGAATTTCCGAAGATTTTATCATTGGCAAATCCGGAGAAAAAAATGAGTAAGAGTTTAGGAGAAAAACATTATGTCAATCTATTTGGTGATGAAGCACGAATTCGTAAGCAAGTAAAATCTGCAGTCACCGATACGGGTGAGACAAAAGCGGGGGAGATGTCGGCAGGTGTTGAAAATTTATTTGGACTATTAAGAGCATGTGGAAAAACAGAAGCGCATGATTCCTTGATGCAAGACTTCAATAGTGGTAGCTTGAAATACAGTGAACTAAAAACAGTGGTTGCAGATGCATTGGTTGAATTAACGCAGCCATTCAAAAATAGATTGGACGAAATTTTAGCTGACAAAAAAACAGTCAAAGCTAAAATAAAAGCATCTTCTGCTGAGATTAGGAAAACAGCTCAAGAAACAATTAGAGAAGTAAAAGATCTGGTTGGATTGTTGAACGTAAAATTTTAAGAGAACGATGAAGATATTTTGTATTGGCAGAAATTATGTTGACCACGCCAAAGAATTAAACAATCCAGTGCCGAAAAAGCCATTGGTGTTTATGAAACCCATGAGTGCTGTTTTGATAAATAATAAACCATTGTATTATCCGGCATTCACCAAGGACTTACATTATGAGGCCGAAATTGTTTTGAAGATCACAAAAAATGGGAAGCACGTTGAAGAGAAATTTGCCCATAAGTATTACAATGAAATTGCTTTTGGAATTGACTTTACAGCAAGAGATGTGCAGGCAGAATGTAAGAAAAAAGGTCACCCATGGGAAATTGCCAAAGGATTTGATGGCTCAGGAGGATTGAGTGAATTTATTTCTTTGGATCGGGTCGACAGTAATGCAATTAAATTCCACCTAAAAAAGAACGGGGAAGTAGTCCAAAAAGGCAATACAAAAGATTTGATATTTAGCTTCGACCATTTAATTTCTTATTTATCCACCATTTTCAAGATTCAAACAGGGGATATCATATATACAGGTACGCCAGCAGGTGTTGGTCCGGTACAAATCGGTGACACATTAGAAGGCTTCATTGAAACGAACCTTCCAGAGAAAACTTCCGTAAAAATGATTAAATGTGATATTAAATAATTTCACATTTAAAATGGATACTTGTTGGTTTATATCTATAAGTTACTTTACTTTTGCAGGGTATTTGGAGAATACCTTTAAACTAAATCATTCATTAATAAACTCATAAAAAAATAGCGACCATGCCATATTTATTTACCTCCGAATCTGTTTCTGAAGGACATCCTGATAAAGTAGCAGATCAAATTTCGGATGCGTTAGTTGATCACTTTTTGGCTTTCGACAAAAGTTCAAAAATTGCTTGTGAAACTCTTGTTACAACTGGACAGGTAGTATTAGCAGGTGAAGTGAAAACTAAAACTTATTTAGATGTTCAACAGATTGCAAGAGATGTAATCAACAGAATTGGATATACTAAATCAGAGTATATGTTTGAAGCAAACTCTTGTGGTGTATTTTCATCTATTCACGAACAGTCTCCTGATATCAACCAAGGTGTTGAAAGAAAGAAAAAAGAAAATCAAGGAGCAGGTGATCAAGGAATGATGTTCGGTTATGCAACTAATGAAACAGGTAACTATATGCCATTGGCTTTGGACCTTTCTCACAAAATTTTAGAGATATTAGCTGATATCAGAAAAGCTGGAAAGCAAATGACTTACTTGAGACCAGATTCTAAATCTCAGGTAACGATCGAATATGCAGACAATGGTAAGCCGATGAGAATTGACTCTATCGTAGTGAGTACACAACATGATGATTTCGCTGCAGATGCTAAGATGCTCGCAAAAATTAAGAAAGACGTTATTAATATCGTTATCCCTCGCGTTAAGAAACAATGCAAATCTTCTATTCAAAAATTATTCACCAACAAGATTACTTATCACGTAAATCCTACTGGTAAATTTGTAATCGGTGGACCACACGGTGATACTGGTTTGACAGGAAGAAAAATTATCGTTGATACGTACGGTGGAAAAGGCGCACACGGTGGTGGTGCATTCTCAGGAAAAGATCCATCAAAAGTAGATAGATCTGCAGCATATGCAACAAGACATATCGCAAAGAATATGGTTGCGGCTGGAGTTTGTGATGAAATTTTGGTACAAGTATCTTATGCAATTGGTGTTGCAAAACCAACCAACATTTATGTCAATACCTACGGTACGGCCAAAGTAGATATGAATGATAGCAAGATTGCAGACTTGATTTACAAAATCTTTGACATGCGTCCTTATGCAATCGAAACAAGATTGAAGTTGAGAAACCCAATCTATAGCGAAACTGCTGCTTACGGTCACATGGGTAGAACGCCTAAGAAAAAAACTGTAACGTTTGTTGATGGTTCTGGTAAGAAAAAAGCGATGAAAGTTGAAACGTTTACTTGGGAGAAATTAGACTATGTAGATAAAGTAAAGAAAGCTTTCAAAATTGGTAAAAATGGAGTTGCCAAGAAAAAAGCAGCTAAAAGAAAGTCAATATCAAGAAAAAAGAAGTAATTGCTTCAACTATTTTGATGTCGCACTATAAAGAAACGAAGGGAGTAATTTTTTAATCGAAATTACTCCCTTTTTCTTTGAATTTGACAACACTCCATCCATCCATTTGTTATACAATTTATAAACTATAATCGCGAACATTTTCTTACAGAATACAGATTATAGATTAAAATTTGTATTGAATTGTTAAGTGCGAAAAGCGTAATTTAGCACAAACATTATTATGCTTTTCCAAAGTGTAATATTAGTAAAACATATTTCATTAATTTATCATAATTGGTTTACATAATGGCCCAATCTAAAGCGTACGATAACTTCCAAAAACGACACATCGGAATCAATGAAGGCGAACTGGATTTGATGTTGAAAGCTATAAAAGCAAAATCACTTGACAAGCTGATCGATGAAACAATTCCATCAACCATCCGATTAAAAAAGAAATTAAATCTACCGGAAGGAATTTCTGAAAATGAATTTTTGAGAGAATTGAAACAAACCGCTTCTCTAAACAAAGTCTTCCGTACTTACATCGGTCAAGGATATTATGGAACAATCACACCCTCTGTAATCCTTCGTAATATTTTTCAAAATCCAGGATGGTATACCCAATACACGCCTTATCAAGCGGAGATTGCACAAGGGCGTTTGGAAGCGTTATTGAATTTCCAAACCATGTTGAGCGACCTGACGGGATTGCCAATTGCAAATGCATCTTTATTGGATGAAGGGACTGCAGCAGCTGAAGCAATGGCGATGTTTTACAGTATCAAAAACAAGCGCAACAAAGGAGACATGCAAAATGAATTCTTTGTAGATGACAATGTGTTTCCGCAAACTTTAGAAGTCATCAAAACAAGGGCAATTCCTTTAGATATCAAAGTGATTGTTGGCGATTGGAAAAAATTTAAACCAAGTGATAATACTTTCGGTGTCTTTTTACAGTATCCTTGTGCCAATGGAGAAGTGGAGGATTATGGAAAATTTGTCAAGAAATTAGCCGCTAAAGAAATCTATACAACTGTCGGTGCAGATATTTTATCCCTTGCGATTTTGACACCACCGGGAGAGTGGGGAGCAGATGCGGTAGTAGGAAATACGCAACGATTAGGTGTGCCAATGGGCTATGGTGGTCCACATGCTGCTTACTTCACTTGTAAAGAGGACTACAAAAGACAAATTCCAGGTCGAATCATTGGCGTCTCTATTGATTCTAACAATCGTCCTGCATTAAGAATGGCATTGCAAACACGTGAGCAACATATCCGCCGTGAAAAAGCAACTTCCAATATCTGTACGGCGCAGGCTTTGTTAGCGATCATGGCAGGCATGTATGCGACCTATCATGGACCTCAAGGTATTCAGGAAATTGCCCAAAAGATATATTCCGCAACTAGTTTGTTAGCAGATTCATTGGAAGCATTAGGATATAAGTTAGAAAACAAATATCACTTCGATACAATTGCGGTTAATTTAAAAACAGACCAAAAAGCAAAAATTAAGAAATTGGCAGTTGCTTCAAAAATAAATTTCTGGTATACAAAAAGTGGTGTACAAATTTCATTAGATGAGACGGTCAACAAGACTGACTTGATGGACATCATTACCATCTTTGCAACTGCCAAACGTAAAAAGAAAATTCAACTCAAAAAAGCACCAAGTGGCATCCGATTACCAAAATCATTGAAAAGAACGTCTCCTTATTTGACACATGAGACTTTCAATGCTTACCATACAGAATCTAAAATGATGCGGTATATTAAGCGTTTGGAAAATCGCGATTTGTCATTGACACATTCTATGATCCCATTGGGTTCTTGCACCATGAAATTGAATGCGGCGACGCAATTGATTCCGGTAAGTTGGAATGAATTTGCCAATCTGCACCCATTTGTTCCTGCAAATCAAGCTAAAGGATACCATCAAATTTTTGAAGAATTGGAAATGTATTTGTCAGAAATTACTGGTTTCGACGCATGTTCATTACAACCCAATTCAGGTGCACAAGGAGAGTACACCGGTTTGATGACCATCAGAGCTTACCATGAAGATAGAGGAGATCATCATAGAAATATCGCTTTAATCCCACAATCTGCACACGGAACGAATCCCGCAAGTGCAGTGATGGTCGGGATGAAAGTAGTAGTCGTTAAATGCGATGGGGATGGAAATATTGATGTTGCTGATTTGAAAACAAAGGCAAAAGAACATAAGGAGAATTTGTCTGCACTCATGGTGACTTATCCATCGACACATGGTGTATTCGAAGTGAAGATAAAAGAGATTTGTAAAATCATACATCAAAATGGAGGACTCGTCTATATGGATGGTGCCAATATGAATGCGCAAGTTGGGTTGACAAGTCCGGGTGCGATTGATGCGGATGTTTGTCACTTAAATTTACACAAAACTTTCAGTATTCCTCATGGAGGAGGAGGACCAGGAATGGGACCGATTTGTGTCAATAAAAAACTAGCTCCATATCTTCCAGGTCATATTCACCAAAAGAATTCGAAGAAAAATATATCAGCCGTCTCAGCTGCAGCTTATGGAAGCGCAAGTATATTGTTAATTTCATACGCATACATCAAGATGCTCGGTCAGGAAGGCGTAGTTGAATCTACTCGATATGCGATACTAAATGCAAATTATATCATGGCAAGATTGGAAGGGCCTTACCAAGTATTGTACACAGGTGCCAAAGGAAGATCTGCTCATGAATTAATTATTGATTTAAGACCTTTCAAAGCAATAGCCAGTGCAGAAGATGTAGCAAAGCGATTAATTGACTATGGATTTCATGCACCAACTTTATCATTTCCAGTAGCAGGCACCATCATGATTGAACCTACAGAAAGTGAAAGTTTGGATGAGTTGGATCGTTTCTGCGATGCAATGTTGGCCATCAGAAATGAAATTGATGAAATTGCCAATGGGGGAGATCCTGAAAACAACGTGTTACATAACGCACCGCACACGATGCAGTTGGTAGCAGCAGATGAATGGAATATGCCGTATTCAAGAGAGAAGGCAGCATTTCCACTTCCATATTTGCGACAAGGTTATAAATTTTGGCCACACGTAGGTCGTGTCAATAATGCACATGGAGATCGTACTTTGATTTGTACTTGTCCTCCTATGGAAATGTATGAAGAAATGGTGGAGGCATAATAGCTATTTGGACATTTAGCATTTTGGACACTTCACTTAAAAACAGAAATTTCAGTTTTTCATAAAATTTTTTTTTTAAATGGGAAGTGTCCAAATGGCTAAATATCCAAATGGCTAAAATCCAAAAAATCTAATTAAAAAATAATGATAGTAGTCACAGGAGCATTAGGATTTATCGGTAGCTGTTTAGTTGCTGAGTTAGGAGCAAAAGGACACAAACGTATATGTGTTGTTGATGATTTCTACAAAGACTACAAAAATGCCAATTTGGATAACAAACCATTTATTATTGGTGATTGGGTGCATCGAGATATTTTTATTCAATGGTTTAAAAATAACTATGCTGCAGTTGACATGGTTTACCATTTAGGTGCACGTACGGATACTGCGGAAAAGAGCAAAACAATTTTTAAGGAACTCAACCTTGAATACTCCAAAGAGATTTGGAAGATCTGTACACAACATCAAATTCCAATGGTGTATGCATCGAGTGCAGCAACTTATGGAGATGGAAAAAATGGGTACAATGATTCGCATACGGTTGTCTCCAAGTTGAAACCATTGAATGCATATGGTGATTCCAAAAATGATTTTGACAAGTGGGTGTTGAAGCAAAAAACAGCACCACCATTTTGGGCGGGTTTAAAATTCTTCAATGTCTATGGACCCAACGAGTATCATAAAAAAAGAATGGCTTCGGTAGTTTTCCATGCTTACAATCAAATTAAGGCGACGGGTGAAATGAAGTTGTTCCGTTCGCACAAAAAAGGAATAAAAGATGGTCATCAAAAACGTGATTTTATTTATGTAATGGATGTCGTGAACGTCTGTCACTTCTTTTTAAAACATCAAAAAACTTCTGGACTCTTCAATTTGGGAACTGGAAAAGCACGTACTTTTTTAGATCTCGTCAATGCCACTTTCAAAGCAATGGGAGTGAAGCCAAAAATTTCTTATATCGATACACCAAAAGATATTCGCAAAAATTATCAGTATTTCACCGAAGCTAAAATGACAAAGCTGAAAAAAGCAGGTTATAAAACGAAGTTTACTTCTTTGGAAGATGGGGTGAAGGAATATGTGAAAAAGTATTTGGTGAAGGGGAAGGTTTATTAGAAATTCCTTGGTAGGAATTGAATATCGAATATCGAACAGGGTATTTCGAATTGAGCACGTAAGGAGCACGCGAGTTCATGCGTTTGGTTTCACGTCCTCTACTTCAAAATTCAATATTCTGCGGTTCGATATTCGATATTCTTCTACCCACCCATCTGTGACTTCGCCCATTGAATATAAAACTTCACTTCCGCTTCAAGTGCACGTAATGTTTTAAGTTTCGCTTTTTCAGCCTCAGCTTTTCTGAATTTATTTTTCTTTTCGCGGATCACTTTAAATTTTGCCTCATAATCTTCTTTTTCTTTTTCGGTCAGTAGCTCCATTGCTTCGTACTTTTCTCTTATACGTTGATTTGCAATAGATTTTAGTTGATTGACAGAATCTCGTTCTGCTTTTGGTAATTCTTTTATTTTATAATAATCGTATTGCTTTGATAATTCCTTGAACTCTTTACTCCTTGCTTTTATAACTGCATCCGTCATTCCATTTTTTTCATCACGTTCTTTTCTTAATTGGGATAGTTGTTGATCAAGTTCTGGTGTGGAAATGGAATACTGTGAACGGATAGTCATTTGATGATCTCTCATGCTAATTGGTGCGATAAATTTCGTGCCTTTCTTGTTATTTAGGTCTATTAGACGAGTTTCATCCAAAGAGATATACAATTTATTTTTGAATTCATCAAGGATATGGGTATAATCAAACCATTTTTCAATGGGATAGGAATTCATGATTTCTAGTTTCAAGGTGATATAATCTGGATTTTTGTTTAAAATACCCTGACCGCTACTATATTGTCGAAAAGCATTGAGTGTTAGAAACTTTTCAAGAAATTCCTCATTGGATTGTATAGATTTTAAATTTTCAAATACAGCAATTACTTTTTCTCTTAGTGGTTTGTTGTGTTCATTTGGTTTTGTGAATCGATGCCTATATCTTGTTAAATAACACTTCAGTTGATTGTCTTCAAATCGTTGATCGTGGTATCTACTAACATCGGAATCGAAATCATCTTCTTTGTTGAGACTGTCTCTTATTTGAATCATTTCCAATTCAAAATATAGATCTTCAAATGCAGATTTACTGTTTTCATTGGCTGCTAAGTTTTGTATTTTTTCCAAGTATTTTTCTTTTGCGTTTTCTGACAAATACTTTGTTGCTCTTTTGATATACTTTTCTTTATCATCTACAAATCTTTGAAAGGCGTTATCTCTATTTGTAATTAGACGATTCATGTCATGTTTAAACTTGTCAAGTAAACTTAGCGCTTGATATTCTTGAAACGGTATATTATTGTGATTATTTAAATGAAAAGACGTGTCCATATTGTAATAATCAATCAATAAAAATCCAATCTCATCTGCTTCACAATAGCCTTGCAAGTAAACACTAATTTCTTCATCTTCATACCAAACATTTTCTTTCAACTCGATTCCAGATTCTTTAAATGCTTTACGGATAGTATGCAACGCTTCTTCACTTCTGAGTCTTTCTGGCATCCCCGTACCAAAACTTGATGGTGCATAGGGAACTCTTGCATTTTCCAAAGGAAAAGGATTATAAAGGGTGTCTTGATTGACCTGAGCCGAAACACTCTGTCCACTAAATAACATCAGACTAGCAATCCCACCAGTTGATGCCCAATTGATAAAACGTTGAGTGAAAGGGTAGGGACGTGTCTCCGGATAAAGCAATGGATTTTTATCGGTATATGACGGATATTTGGCTTGGTAAATCCGTTTTGCTGGTTGCACTTTTAGTGGTTTCTTTTTCATGATTCGTTGTTTTAGGGTTGCAAGTGTTTTTACATTTTCGATCTTGCCCATTGGATGTACATTTTGACATCCTCCTTAAGTCTATTGATGGTTGCTTCCTTTATATAGGCTGATTCTGTTTTTCGTTTAGCATGTATGGCATCATAAGTCGCTTTGAGATTTTGCTTGAATAGAATTTCTTCCTCATCAGACATTAAGTTCATGTCTTTGTATTTTTTCAGAATAACTTGTTCTTCATCAAAGATTAAAGTTTTAATAGAATCAATTTCTGTTTTTGGAAGATATTGTTTGTCAGTATGTTGACGGAATAATTTTTTAATCTCTTTGTCTTTTTCTTTCCCAGCAGTATATTTTACCATGCTTTTTGTTTCAAATTCCTTACTTAAAGAATCTCTTTTTTCATTCAATAATTTGTACTCATTTTGTAATGCTATATATTCTTTAGAATTAGGTGATAGCCAGATTGCCAACCGATTTTCTCTCATTTCGAGTGGTAAAATAAAATTTGTATTTGTATTGTTTGATTGGTCACTAGACAGGTTGTTTTCAAGAATGCGATTCGTTTCTTCAAATTGAAGTAGGTATCTTTCTTTAAACTGATCTAATGTGTGCACATGGTTGAGCCAATATTCGATTGAATATGTATTCATGATTTCAAGTTTCAATTCATTATAAGCAGGTACTTGATTCATGGGTGCCCAATTGCTATTATAGTTTAAGAAAGTATTCAAAATCATGTATTGCTCAATGAATTTTTCATCAGCATTGATTGTGTGTAAGTTTTCAAAAATTGCATTGATTTTTTCAGAAAAAGCAGTAGGTTGAATGACACTTGAAAACATTCGATAAGTTGATTGAAGGATGGCCAATTTTTCAGTCGAATTTTCAAGTCGATTGTTCACGTGTCTTTTAAGATCATATCTCAAGCCATTTTGTTTTGGGAATGGCAACACCTGGTCTAATTTATATTGTAAAAAGTAATTTTCAAAAAGGGGTTTGATTTCAGGAAAGCGTTCTAGATATTTAATTTTTTCCGCGAATTTTTTTCCTGCTGTGGTACGTTGTCTTTTCAATTCTTTGTGGTATGCTGTTTTGTCTTCCAAAAACAAAAGAAATGCTTCACCTCTCTTTTTTTCAAATTGCTTAATTTTATTGGTAATATCCGATTGCCAATCCACAATGCTTGAATCGTATTGCTTGCTATGATTATTTTTGGAGTAGAAAAAAGACTTTCCCTTTTTGTTGTGTTCAATAAGTAAAAAACCAATTTTTTCATTTTTATTATAGCCATCTAAAATCACGTTAACATCTTCAGTCTCATACCAATAATTTCCTGTTAGAATTATGCCCGATGCTTTAAATGCATCATGAATAGCGTTCAATACTTCTTCTTTGGTTAAGTAATCTGGAATACCTAATCCACATCTGCTGACAGGCTCACCAATTTTTTTGATTGTTAGTTGAAATGTATTATACAAGGAGTCTTGTTGCGCTTGCCCAGAAATATCCAATGTTCCTAACAACATAAAGACAAGAACGTTAAAGTAGTTGCATAACTTCTTTCGCATAATTACAACGTAATTTCAAAATGAGAAATAACCGCATAGTCCTCATTATAATGTTTATGAATGAATGTATTATTCCTTTTCTTCCATAGTTTGTCAGCCGCCTTATCAACGATTTCTATCAAAATCTTCTCATTATAACAAACAATTGGCGAAGCTTTATCAATTCGTCCAGTACTCATGAAATTGATGCAAGAACACCATTTGGAACACCGAGCTTCCAGTTTGCAACCATTACATTCTGGTTTTTCCTTTTCGGATTGTTGGTATAAATGATTTTGACAAGCTGCATCAAATCCTTCACGCACATGACCGATCATAAATTCAGGAATCGCTTTTGTTTTAACAAACTGAATACATGGATACAATTCCCCATTTGGAGCAATAGAAAATTGTTTAGTACCGATTTGGCAACGTTCACTGGCGGCAATGGGTTTGTAAGTTCTGGAGCGAATTCTTTCATCAAAAAAGCTAAGATAGAAACGCTCATTTTTCAACATTTTATCAACGTACCATTTAGATAGTTTTTGATAAGACTTTTTCAAAATAGCAAAATGTTCCAATTGCCAATCTGCTGAATAGTCCAATGTTGTCGTGATATATCGAAAACCTAAATTGAATATATAATCCACCGACTCACATAATTGATAAGCAGTGTCAGGAGACAATACACAAGTGACATTGGTTGCTGGATTGTGACACAACATCATATCTGCTGCCTTTGCTACTTTGTGTGAAGTTGGTTTTCCACCTGCATCTACACGATGCGTGTCATGTATGTCCGGATGTCCATCTACACTTAAAGATACAAATACATTGTTATCATAAAGCTGCTTAATTAAGTCTTCACTCAATAAAGTCCCGTTGGTACTCATTCGATAGGAGACATCGATATTTTCTTTTTTGGAAAATTCACCAATAATATAGAATATCTTTTCTTTTTCAATCAGTGGTTCACCACCAAAAAAGGTAATATGCAGCCGATTGGTCTCTAATGTTTTTAATTCATTTTCGATGAAAGCAATAGAATCGTCGATGGTTTTATAGGTCATTGCAACAGGCAATTTTTCTCCTGTATAACAATAAGTACATCTTAAATTGCAATGATGGGTCAAATGAAAAGTAGCAGAGAGTGAGTGCATATCTTTAAGTTAAATGTTTAAAGAACTGGTTGCATAAATAGGATGCATTTTAGAGAAAAAAAGTTGTATCGCTTCATGGATTCCCTTTTATTTATTGTGTAATCTATTGGAAATTGGTTAAAAAAGAAAATAGCGGACTAGAACAGAAAACTTTTCCATTAAGAAATACCCAAACAAACAAGTTATCTGTTCTACATTTATGTTTCTGTATTCCAAACGTCGATTTGGAAGCTAAAATATACTTAAATTTATCTTTTACAATTTTTATCTTTTATAATTTTTTAGAGATGGCAAAGCACATTTTTTATTCTGTTTTATTTTTAGTAATCAGCGTATTAGCGGTTTCATGTGGTGATGATGATGCAACACCTGATGATGATCATCATTCTGATTTAGCGTATAAAGTACATATTCATTCTCCATCTACTGATGATAAGAATGTAGGAGATATGATACACATTCATACTGATTTTGAAAGTGAATCTGGTGAAGCAGTTCATCACATCAAAGTTAGAATATACAATGCTGTGGATAATAGTATTGAAATTTACAATCAACCGGATGTAGCGCATGTCCATGAAACTGACGGAATGCTTGAATTCCATGATGATTTTATGTTGACAAATGCAAATGGCGTTGATGCCCATACGGATTGGATACTAGAAGCAAAAGTTTGGGGACATGAAGCTGAGGAAGGAGAAGTGATTCAAACAATTCAATTTCATGTACATCCATAATAGATAATTGGGAAACTAAAATAAAAACCCCTCAATGACTACTTTCATTGAGGGTTTTTTTATTTTGTAGATCGGGAATTATTTCTATTTCCAAAGTAGAACAGAAATCATTTCTTTAATGAAAATCCAAATAGTCAGGATGTCTGTTCAGCATTGTCTGTTCTACAAAAAACAAAAGAGATGAAAAATCAAAAATTAAAAGTAGGACTCTTAATTTTTTTAGCAGGTTCAATTGGTGCATTATCTTTGTTGGCTTTTGATTTGACTTCTATAAAATTTATCGCAGACAACCTCCCAGTATCTGTGACAAAATGGGAATTGAAATTAGTCTCATTAATAAATCCTTTAATGATGGTCACTGTATTCACAGTATTAGGAACTGTTTTGTATGAGAAGGTTGGATATCCATTACCTGTTTTTGAAAGTATTGTGGATCGGAATACAGAGGTAAATTTAAAGCAGATTTTAATAAAGGGAATAATTGGAGGAATGATAGCTGGGGTAGGTATTGTTATATCAACTGTGATTGCTTTTCAATTTTTACCGCAAAAATATTTACTGGTGCTCGATCAATTTCAACTACCGCTCATTACTAAGCTGTTATATGGTGGTATTGCAGAAGAAGTGATCATGCGTTTTGGGCTCCAAACTTTTTTAACTTGGATA
The DNA here is from genome assembly GCA_937928575.1 of uncultured Saprospiraceae bacterium. Classification (GTDB taxonomy): domain Bacteria; phylum Bacteroidota; class Bacteroidia; order Chitinophagales; family Saprospiraceae; genus CALDGQ01. The sequence goes on from CALFWW010000001.1 coordinate 19,645, forward strand.
TTATTTAAAGTTTTTAAAAATCTAAATTTATCAGTTATTCTAGCGATCCTCATTTCAGCAATTCTTTTTGCTCTAGGACATTTCCCAATTCTGTATTTACTGTTTCCTGAGCCTTCTTCAACTCTTTTAGTTTATATCATTGTTGGAAATTCAATTGGAGGAATAGTTTTCGGATATTTATATTGGAAAATAGGATTGAGTGCTGCAATGATTGCGCATATGGTTACACATATTGTTATGATACTTCTCTCAAGTGCAGTGTAGAACATAAATCTTTTCTGTTATGAAAATCTAAACAGACAAGATGTCTGGTACTTAGTTTAAAATTCTGTTAGCGAACAATAGTTCAAATAAAATGGAAAAGATAGATTTAGATGTGTACAAATTGTTTTTGAAATATGGTGAGGAATGTTTATGGCTCAGTGATTCAAGAATTACACGCCCAGAAGGAACTTCACTTCAAACGGATGAAATGTTTTGATATGCTGAATGCAGTTGAAAAGAAACTAGAAATGTTAGCAACTGGAAATTATTCTAAGAATATAGAAGAAGTTTTAAAAGAAGAAATTGAAAAGTTAAGATCTAACTTAACTATGGATGTTTTTGAATTAATCAGTAAAAAGTAAAGCAGAAGTCTTTTCTCTTTTCTGTTTATGGACTATCCAAACAGGCTAGATGTCTGTTCAACATTTAAAATTATTTCTGTTCTACAAAAATTTCCAAACAGACAAGATATCTGTTCAACACTTCAAGATTGTCTGTTCAACATTTAATTAGTAATTTGAGGCATAACACAGAGACCATATGCTTTACAAGCCATTGAAATTTATTTTCAGTACTGCTTTACACCTATTCTTCAAAGAATACAAAGTCATTAATAAAACGGAGATTCCGACCACGGGTCCGTTGATTTTGGTGTCCAATCATCCTAGTTCCTTTATGGATCCGATTATCTTGGCGAGCCTTGTCCAACAAGAAGTACACTTCATTGCAAAAGGTACTTTGTTTAATTCTGTGGCTAAAGATTGGATCATGCGCAATATCATGAAAGCCATTCCTATTTATAGAAAAGTGGATAATCCTGGTAAAAAATTGGACAATGATGGCGTCTTTGAACAATGTTTTAAATTCCTGGAAGAAAAAGGAACCCTAATTATTTTTCCTGAAGGTACCAGTATTATTGATCGAAAGTTGCAAGATATTAAAACAGGAACTGCTCGTATCGCATTAGGTGCGGAGGCTAGAAACGATTTTGAATTAGGTGTGAAGATTTTGTCAGTAGGAATCAATTACAGTGATGCACCGAGTTTCCAATCTGATGTTTGGATTAATGTCGAGGAATTGATTCACGTGAAAGATTATCGGATGCAATATCATGAAGATGATAGAAATGCAGTTCGGGAATTGACGGATAAAATTCAGAGTAATCTTGAAAAAAATCTAATCATCACGGAAGATGAGCAAGAGGATCAATTTATCAAAAATGTAGAAGCAATCTACAAAAACGAATTGATGTCTGAATTGAAATTGGATCCGCAATTACATTCTTTCAATTTGACCAAAGGAATAGAAGAAGCGATTGATCATTTTGAGGAGTTGGATAAAACTTGGTTGGAAAATTTGAAACAAAAAGTAGCAGATTATACCCGTCGACTAGAAAATTATGAATTGAAAGATGAATTTTTAGCAAGAAAAAAAGATAATAAAAAAAACAATGTGTTTACAGATACGATATTTAGAATATTATATATCATTATGGGATTCCCATTTTATGTTTATGGATTGATCACCAATTACATTCCTTATTTTTTACCGAGCAAAATTGCGACTTCACTGACTGATTTTGTTGAATACGATGGACCAGTTAAAATGACGGCAGGTATATTTACGTTTGCGACTTATTATGCATTCATCATTTATTTATTTGAAAAATTCATTTCGCAGGGAAACTGGTGGTGGACCAATTTATTTACGATTAGTTTACCCATTGCAGGATTTTTCGCCTTACATTATGTCCAGCGATTCAGAAATTTCAAAACACATTCTAAATTATTATCCTTGTTTTACAAAGAACCAGATATAGTCGGAGAACTAATGTTGGAAAGAAAGACGATTATAAAAGAATTTGATTGGGCAAAGGAAGAATGGCTGAAATTGTCAGAGGGTGTTTAAGGTTGGAGTCGGCTATACCTCGGAGGGGCGATATAATGGAAATAAGGATTTTCGACAGTTAAAATTTAGAGTAAATCAATTTTTATCAGAACACTATTAAATTAACCTCTTTTCATTCTGAGTGAAATCCCGAGAGAAAACTCGGGATGGAATCGAAGAATCAAGAGATGCTAGGATTTTAAATTTCGACCGTGTATTGACTTAAGTGAGTGAGCTGCGGAGAAATCTTAGTACTCTGAACATAGATTTTAGTGTAAAATTGATTCGACGAGTAAATAGATTTCTCCACTAGCTCAATATCAATTACTCAAGGCACGGTCGAAATAGTAAAATCCAAGTACGCTTGATTCTTCGACTCCATGCCAATTGAAAATTGTTTAATCTAGACGAGTACGACGCCTATGCTCAGAATGACAAGCGTTTATTGCAAAATTTAGAATAATTTATAACAATATGAAGCCTATTTCCATGACATTGCTCGGAGGGGTGGGCGTGCTGAACAAGCAACCCATCTCATCTACTCTCAATATTCCCTCTCAACGCAAATATCGTCAAATACCCAATACACATAAAAGTACTCATGACAACGGCAATCCCAAGTGTTTCTGCAAACTCAAATGGATTTAACAAAGTATAGCCGACTTGCATAAACATGGCAAATGGATCGGTGATAATATCCCAACTATTCCATCGCTGAAATCTTCCCATATAAATTCCCAATCCAGCCAATTGAATGAAAAGAAAGACCAAAAAATTAGCTTTGAATTTGGAAAGATGGGTTCTCAAAAAATCATGAATTTCAAGAAGAGATAAAAAGCCTAATAATATTCCTGTCCAAGCAAAGGAAACAAACATCATGATTTCAAACCAATAAGGGATTATCGCGCGTCTTTTCAAATGTAGTAGGTCGGTAATTAGATAGTGTGCATTCGGAAAAAATAACAACCAGATTACAATAAATGGTAGCGCCAATAACCAGGATTTGGAATACTTAAAAAGTTTTGGAATGGCCATCGCAACACAATACGGAATCCATGCTAAAAATAAATTCCAAACCAAAAAGATAAAAGTAGGTTCACCACTTTTCCACCATAAATCGCGATTGGTAGCCACTTCAATATATTCAAAGTCGATTAAATGAAGTCTGATATTTAAAAGCACCAAACAAAACAAGGAACTGATACCCATCAATACAAATAGCTGAAATTTTTTGGTTGAATTCAATAAGTAGTTCATGAATTTGGATTATAAAGTTGAGTAGTAATTATGTTTTTTTGAAAACAATCTCCCAATCGTTTTCTTAAATTTCAATTTCATTTTCTTGCGGTAACTGGATAACGTATTTCCTCCTGCTTTAAAAACTTTTCGATGTGCATACCAAACCGTCATGATGGTGATATGAAAAAACAAAGTGTAAAAGAAGTAAGTCAAGTTCTTCATAAACGCGCTTTTGCGATTAAAAAGTATTTGTAATCTTTCATGTTGAAAAGTGATATGACTCGCTTCATCAATTAAAATATCGGTACAAATTTCTTTGAGCAATGGACAATGCGTTGCATCCTTCAGTGATTGATAAAAAATCTGAGCAGCGCTTTCCACAACAATCACAGACATCGTCCACAATTCCATACTCGTATTAAAATAACGTACTTTTCGAAAAAGGGAATCACCCCAATCTTTTTTTATTCTGGGTTGACCGATCATGTCCAGGTAAGTACCCAAATTATTGCCATGCTTTTGTTCCTCTTTAATGAATACTTTCACCGCATCGACGTAATGAGGATCCTGAATTTTATCTGCATAAAGTTGACTGGCATGTAACAAATTTTTCCCTTCAGAAGTTTCACCCAACTGCCAAGCTTGTAAAGAATGCAAGACGGTATCCTGTTCTTGAAGCGTAATTTGTGGTACTTGCAACCAATTGACTCTTTGCTTTTTGATATTCTCTTTAAAATGCTGATACCAATAAGCACTTGAATGTAATTCGTTTGTTGAGTTAAAACTAAAAGTTGTCTTTTCTTGAAAAATGCGATTGGCCATAATGAGTATATTGTGTTAAAAAATAATCGGTCCTTGAGGACAAGCTTGTTTGTGAATTTGTCTTTGCAATACTTCAACAGGTTCGCCCAGTAAGTATTGAAAATCCCAATTTGAGATATTGTGGCACTTCTTTCCTTTTTTGAATGCTTCGATATATTCCTTGTAAAATTCTGGAATCAAAATACATCCAGCGATTGCTGCAACAAATGCATAAACGGAACGCTTTTGATTCCCGATCAGAAAGAATTGCATTTTCACTTCATCTTCAACGGTAGTTTTAAAACCCATCAAAACATGCATCACATCATGATCTTCCATTTTTGGGATGAGGTCATATTGGTGCTTGGTTAAAAATTCTCCTAGTTTCAATCCCAAACTTCCAACAGGCATTCGTAGTAAATCAAGGCGACTATAAACCCAACCCCTCGTGTGTCTTTTAAAAATTGCAGCATACACTGGTTTTGTCCAATCCACAAAAGAGATCAGGAGTCGAGCGCGTATTTTATAGATTATTGTCTTCATATTTAAAAGTACTTTGAATTACAAAGTGATTAGAGCAAAAAAATTTATTTACGTTTCTGCAGTAATTTTTCAAGCGCATCTAAATGTTCTTCAAATGCTTTACGTCCAGCAACGGTACAAGCGTAAGTGGTCATCGGTTTTCTTCCTACAAATTGCTTTTTCAATTTAATGTATTTTTTCTCTTCCAAACCTTTGAGGTGACTCGCCAAATTCCCATCTGTCAGTCCCAACAATTCTTTCAATCTTTTGAACTCCACCCAGTCATCAACGAGTAGGAGCGACATGATGCCCAACCGAGTTCGGTTGTCAAAAGTCTTGTTAAGATTTGTTATTATTTCTTTCATTTTCTTTTCCGTTCAAATGTAGTCGTTGTATCCCTGTCTGCCGCCAGGCAGGCAGGGATACGAACTCATGTATTCTTTCTATGTGCCACTATGTTTCTAATGTGATCTATGTGTTAAAAACACGTCCTCCGTAAATCAATCTCTGTGTTTAAAAAACCTACCCCCGCTCATACTTAACCCACATCAACAGCCCATAAACAATATGCATTACCCCAAATCCAATCGCCCAAAAATCCAGTCCATATCCTGGAGCAAATAATGCCATTAAACCAAGTATCACTTCCGTTATTCCCAAGTAATAAATATCACGCAAAGTATGTTTCGACCCATTGATTAATGCCAACCCATAAAAAACCAATGTAGTGGGTGCAATTAAATAGACTAAGTTAAGTCGATGCAAAGCAACACAAAAAATCGCACCTGCCAATAAAGGAATCGCTAAACTTACTAACAATTTGACAACAAGCTTATCCCAGATTTTCTGTCCTTTCTTTTTCGCTTTTCGAGTGGTGAAAAATATCCCACATGCTAATGCAGATACTAGTACCAAACCAAAATCTAAAAGGAAAAAAGTACGATAATCCAAACCCCATTTTCCTGAATTCACCACTTCAACATAGAATATTTTGGCAGAATCAAAAGGGACTAAACCTGTGTAAATGTAGGCGAAAGCAGCTCCGATTAAGGCAATTATACCTGCAGCAACCCCTGATAAACCACTTAATGAGATGAATCTGGATGATCGCTCCATTAAAGTGCGGATTTCACCCAGGTTTTTAAGATGTTCTTCCTGTTTTTCAATCATTGTTGTCATAATAAAAGTACTTTGTAGTTCAAAGTTAGGGATAAAACGGGAAGTAAACAAGTTTATTGTGGTTAGAGTATTAGTCATAACTAATAGCTAATCACAAACAACCTAATTCATCATATTCATCCCAGCATAATAACTCAGATACCACTCTCCATTTTCCTTAACAAAACGGCGTTCCATCCCAAAATTGGAGACTTTGTGTTTGATGTTTTCGATGATGAGTTCTTTATTTGCAACAATGTAATCGCGTTGATATTCATTGCCAATATTGTTGAAAGGTTTGTGCATGACCCATTGATCACGCGGCCATTCATAAGAACCATCTAACAATGCTTCATCCTTAACCATTGCGGGAATACCATTGACAGGATTGGCGAGATGTTGTATTTGGTAAAGACTATCCGTGTGGAATCTTTCAAAAAATTTTCTGAAGTCTTTATTGGTTTCCTCCAATGAGACAGCCGTAAGACTATTACTAGTTTTTCGATCGCAAGCCCAAAAAGACAAAACGATTAGTGAAAATAGGACGAATTTTTTCATAAATAAATTTGATAAAAAATTAAACCATGCGTTGATCGGGAATATCCTCAATCGCATAAACTAAAATGTAGTCTTTTATTTTTTCGTAATGGATGACGAATTTTTTATTGAAATCATCTTTGACGACACTTCCAAAACCAAAAGCCATGTTCAAATCAAAATTAAATGGTTCGATCAAAATATGTTTTTTGAAATCTAATTCCTTTCTACCATATGCTTTGTAAAGACATTCCTTTGCTCCCCAATAAACGTGCAAATGTTCCAGTCGAGTATCTCGATTCAGACTTTCCATTTCTTCAGGTCGCATAAATTTTTCGGCGATGCGCTCAATTTTCCCAACTAATTTTTGAATATCAATACCGACCAATCTTGGAGCTGCTATCGCAGCAACCACATCATGAGAATGACTCATAGAAATATGGAAAAGAGAATTTTCCAAATGTGGTTTTCCATATTCATCTTTCAAGCAGGCACCTCTTTTTTTACGACCAGACATCTTGTGGAGCAATTGTCGGACTGCTAAATATTCCACTCTTTTATGTCCTTTAATCTTGGAGAGTTGTTCGATTTCCTCTTCATGAAGGTCCATTCCGAATAAAAAATGATCCTCTTCTTCTTCTATTCTCCAAAGACCTAATTCGCCTTCTGGAGTTAAATATCTATGTTGAAATATAGGCATGTTCAGTTAAGCTTTTCAGTAAGTAAGTTTCAAATACAAAAATAAACTTCTAAAATGAAGGATTCTTGAAATAGCCTTTTATTTTTGTTGAAAACACGCATTTGGCAACTCAATTTCAATTAAATAAGGTCGCTCATCTCAAAGGACATCGTGCTTCTGTATTTGCAGTGGCGATGGGCTTTGGTATACATCACGTAATTTCAGGCTCTGGAGATGGCTGGATTGTCAACTGGGATTTAAGAACACCAGAAGAAGGAAAGTTGATTGCCAAGGTAGAGGGTCAAATTTTTTCTCTGTTAGCAATACAAGATAAGCATATGATTGTAGCAGGAACCTATGCTGGGAATGTTCATTTTATTGATTTGAATAACAAGGAAAATGTCAAAATATTTCCACATCATCCAAAAGGGGTTTTTGCTATTTGTCAAATTGGAGAACATATTTTTACAGCCGGTGGAGATGGTATGCTAACAAAATGGGCACTAAACTCGGCCAAAGATGAAGTAGCCGGAGATTCCAATAATTATCAACCCATAGAGTCGATAAAATTATCACACAATAATTTGAGATCAATACATTATTCGACAGAAAGAAATGAAGTAGTGATTGGTGCTAGTGATACCAATATCTATTTCGTGAATCCAGATACCATGAAGTTGACAGGAAGAATCTTAGAGGCGCATGAAAATTCAGTATTCGTTGCCAAATATCTGAACGACAATCGGATTCTCAGTGGTGGTCGTGACGCGCAACTAAAAGCATGGTCATTAGATACATCCGTCACTTGTAAGTCAACACAATCTGCACATTGGTTTACGATTAATGATATTGCGATCCACCAACAAAAACGTATCTTCGTTACAGCAAGTCGGGATAAAACAATGAGAGTTTGGGACCTCGATGATTACACCCTTCTAAAAGTAATTGACAAGGAAAAAAATGAAGGGCATGTCAATTCAGTTAATAAATTGTATTGGTCAAATTATAAAGACTATTTAATATCAGCAAGTGATGATCGGAGTTTGGCGATTTGGGAAATGGGTATGGACTTTTAGAAGTTTAGATTTTTAGACAAGAGGAAGTTCAAATAAAAACTTAGGTTTTAATTGAACTCATAGGTGTCTAAAAATCTAAATCTCTAAAAGTCCATACCCCAAGAGCATAAAGAAATTACATAAGAACAACATTCGCCATCATCAAAGTGGCTAATAAAATAAAAAACAGACTATGATATTTTCAGATAAAAAAATACTGGAAGCTATTTCAAAAAAAGAGATAGTGATAGAACCTTTCCGACCACAATGCTTGGGAACCAATTCTTATGATGTCCATCTTGGAAAACATTTGGCGATTTATACCGATGCAGTATTGGATGCTAAAAAACATAACAAGACCAAGGAAATTGAAATCAAAGAAGAAGGGTTTGTGATTGAGCCAGGGATTCTATATCTCGGAGTGACTGAAGAGTATACGGAAACACATACAGCGGTCCCTTTTCTGGAAGGAAAATCCAGTGTGGGGAGATTGGGGATAGATATCCATGCAACTGCAGGCAAAGGGGATGTTGGATTTTGTAATGCATGGACATTAGAGATTTCTTGTGTTCACCCTGTTAGAATATATGCAGGAATGCCGATTGGGCAATTGATTTACTTTGCAGTTGAGGGCGAAATTGAGAACTATTACAACAAAAAGAAAAATGCTAAATATACCGATCGGAACACAAAACCAGTTGAATCCATGATGTGGAAAAATAAGTTTTGAGGTGAATCCACCCATTTGAATGAAGGTCAACCAAACCTACCAAACCAACCAATCCAACAAAATGAATTTTAAAAACCTAAACATAATATCCGCAGGAGCAGGTAGTGGAAAAACGTATAGACTGACCGAGGAAATGGTCAAGCTACTAAAAGGAGGCGTACGACCAGGTGGTATTTTCGCCACTACGTTTACCAAAAAAGCAGCAGCAGAGTTGCAAGAGCGTGTGCGCGTTAAGTTACTGGAAAGTGGAATGTCGAAGGAAGCAGATGAATTGTCCAACGCGATGATTGGGACGGTCCATAGTCTGGGAGTGAAGTTATTACGTCGTTTTGCTTTTGAAGCAGGCGTATCTCCGCAAGTAGATATCATTGCCGATGAAGATCAGCAAATTATGTTCAACAACTCATTAGCGACGGTATTAATGCCAGATCGAGTAAAAGAGATGGAGCGATTGGCGGAGAAATTTGGGATGAGTAAAGAAGGTCCAACTGCAGTCGACTGGCGAAAAGTAGTGAAAGATATAACAGATGTTGCACGTTCCAATGATTTTGACAAAAAGGAATTAGAGAAGAGTAGAGTCAATTCCATTGCTTCCTTTAAGAAATATTTAGGTCCAATATCTAAACGTTCTGCAAAATCACTCAACGAGTCTTTCAAAAATTTAATTGATGAAACCATTGCTGAGTTAGTTGCTTTTGAAGAGGATACTACAAAGCGAACAGAAACAGTAGTTGTCCTACTAAAAAACTTTGCCTATTCCTTAAAACTAAAAGGGGATTTGAACTGGCATGAATGGGTGAAAATTTCAAAAGCAAAAGTAGGCGCTAAAAGTCGAGATCGTTTTGAAGGATTACAAGAATTTGCCGAAAAGGTAGATCAACATCCTGATTTTCATGCAGATATAGAAAACTTCATATCAGGTGTTTTCAAAATATCGATGGATGCAATTGAGGAGTATGATCGTTTTAAAAAACAACGCGGTCTCATCGATTATATCGACATGGAATTGAGTGTCAGCAAATTATTGAAACAACCTTCTGTCAAAGAAGTGATGGCAGAAGAGTTGGACCTTTTGATGGTGGATGAGTTTCAGGATACCAGCCCAATTCAACTAGAAATATTTTTACAACTTTCTCGCATTGCCAAGTATTCCGTTTGGGTGGGGGATCCTAAACAATCCATTTACGGATTTAGAGGAGCAGATCCCAAATTGATGAAAGCAATTATCGAAATGACGGGTGGCGTCAAAAAAGAAAACATTCAGAAATATTCTTGGCGTTCGAGAGAAGATATTGTGAATTCTGTCAATGCAATATTCGAAAATGCTTTTGAAGATTTACCAAAAGATCAAATCGTTTTAGAACCAAAAAGAAAAATCATTGCAGATGATGAAAGTGCAAATCAGGTCAATGAACCAGAAGATATGGGGAGTGCAATTATGCATTGGCATTATATTTCCGATACTGGAAAGGCGACCAATAAAGGATGGTTTCAAAATTGTATCGCAGATTCTGTAAAAAAATTAGTGGAACGAAAACCACTCGTATTTGAGAAAAATGGAAATGATACACGGGAGCTGGTTCCGGGAGATATTGCGATCCTTTGTCGTTCCAATTTTGATTGCCAAGCAGTAGCAAAAGCATTGCACAATATAGGTCTGAAAGCAGCGATATCGAGAAGTGGATTGTTGAATACTGCAGAATCAAAATTGATATTAGCTTGTCTCAAATTTATTTTACAAAAATCAGATTCTTTATCCATTGCTGAAATTATATTGTTGGCAACGCCTGCTTCCATTGAGGAAATTATAGAAGATAGATTAGACTTTTTAAATCGTAAAGAACAAAGTTGGGATGATCCCAAATGGGGAGATGACAATGCGATCATCGACCATTTAAATGAAATTCGGGAAGATGTTGTTGAATTATCAAGTGCTGAGATTTTAAATCTGGTATTAGAAGAAATGGATCTGCGTCGGATCATTATGGCATGGGGTAGGGTAGACCAGCGAATGGCAAATGTGGATGCATTGCGAAAACTGGCGTTGCAATACGAAGAGGCGTGTAGTCGGTTGCATTCTGCGGCTTCATTGGGTGGTTTTTTGTTGTGGTTGAATGAATTGGAAATGCAAGACAAAGACATGCAAGGGTCTGGTGAAAATAAAGATACCGTCAATATTCTGACCTATCATCGAAGTAAAGGTCTGGAGTGGCCAGTCGTCATTTGCAATGCTTTGGAAGGTGCTTTGAGAGAGCGATTATTTGGAATCAACATTGTCTCCGAATCTGAAGAAATTGATATTGAAAACATTCTGGATAATCGTTGGATTCGGTATTGGATCAATCCATATGCAAAACAAATTGGGAGTACCAAGTTGCAAGAAAGAATGTCAACCAGTGAAGAAAAAATGGAAACAACAAGAGCGGCATTGGAAGAAGAAGCTCGGCTATTATATGTTGGATTAACCAGAGCAAGAGATTACTTGGTATTTCCATCGAGAAGTACGCCAACCAAATGGTTGAATAGAATTTGCAATAAAGGAGATGAAAGTAAAAATGTATTGGATGCCAATACCGGAGAATCCAATTGGAACTATAATGGCAAAACTATTTTGAAAGAAACAGAATTGCTCACACATCCACTAGCCTTTACCGTGGCCGAACCAGCTGCTGAGGATATCTACATTATTGAGCCAAGAGAAGGGAAGATGGGACACGTAGCTTATTATGCAGATCCACTTAATGAAGCGCATTGGCGGGCAGGATTTAAAATAAGTCATAAGGTGGAGAACTTCTCTAATCCGATTCAATTTGATGCGGAAGAAAATCAGAGCTTGGCAAAAAAATGTGTAGCTACTTTTTTAGCAGGAGATGATTTGAATTATCACAATAGTGATCGTTTACAAATGTTGGAAGCAACGATGGATCGTTACAAGCTTAAAGAACATTTTGATATTAATTCCGTGATGGATTATGGAACTGCATTTTATAATTGGATTGATACTGATTTAGAAGGATTGGAGATTACAAGGTATTACCCAATTGAGGTTCAATTAGATGATCGGAAATTTGAAGGCACCATAGATTTCTTTATCAAGACTAAAACGGGTCATGCAATTATCATCAATAAGGATGTGGTTGCGGAGAAAGGAATTTCCAAAGAGCAAGTCAAATCAATTGGTGGTTTGTTTTACATCTATTCTAAAGCGATTAATGAATTATTTGGACCTGGTAGAATTCGGATGTTTTGTCATCAATTGATGCGTGGGGAATTGGTAGAAATTGAAATGGCTTTGGATGGTGTTCCTGCTCAGGGAATGCAAGGGATGTTAGATTTATAATGGATAAAAAAAACCCGAACAGTGAAAACTGTTCGGGTGAAAATTTCTTTTTATTCTGTGTGCTTAGAATTTCAAGTATCTGTCGATCAAACCTGCAGCCCAATCTTTTCCTCCTAACCCGAAAGCAAGAGATAAAGCAAGACCAAGTGAACCTAATACGATACCCACTAAAGTTTCGATGATACCACCGCCTATTCCAAGTGTACTTAATACAATTGAAAAAACGAAGAACATTACTGCGAAGTTTGCTGCTTTACCGAAAGTTTCAGCATTTGCAACACCTCCAGATTTTAATGCACCTACAACGATACCAGAAACCATTTCAGCAATATACATTCCAACTACTACCAAGACACATGCGATAATAATTTTAGGGATGTACATGACAACTTGATTGAAAAGATCTGAAACTTGCTCAATACCTAGTTTGTTAAAAAATAGGTTTAAGACGGTCAACATGATCATCCAATAAACTAAAGTCGATGCTAATCCAGTACTACCTTTCTTGATACCACCTTGCTGTAAGTACTTATTAATACCTACTTTGTCAGTGATTCCATCAAAATTGATAGTTTTTAATATCTTCTGGACCGCCCATTTTACCATTTTAGCTACAATCCATCCTACGATAAGGATAATGAGTGCGCTGATTACAGTTGGTGCACCTTCCGCGAAAGTGTTTAACATGCTTCTAACAGCACCCATTGCAGCACCAGCTCCCTCAGAAGCTGCATTCATTGCGCCCTGAGCAGCGTTACGTTGCATGCTAAAATCTGAAAAATTTGCTTGAAAAAAGTTAACTACATTCATAGCTTCCATACTAGTTTGTCAATTTTTAATTAAGAAAATGAAAAAATCATCAAAAACACCTATTTTGACGTCATGAATGTCACAAAGTAACAAAATTATTAACAGAAATTTAACGCCAATACAAAATTAAATTTTTATAATATGAAATTTTTATTCAAGGTTTTACCTACTCTTTTGCTAATATTATTAATTGCCTTAATTTATTTCGGAGGAAAAAGTATAGTCACTTTTGTCAACGAAAATCCAGAGGCTTATGCAGCCACGTTTGTCACAGAAAATGCGCAGAAAGACCGCGATAACGAAACATATTCCGCTGAGGAAACGTTAAGCGATGTCAATGAAAAAGACTTTAATTCCCAAATAAATAAGAAGGAAAAAATTGAAAAAGATGATTTTATCGAAGGCCTGGGAGATGATTCAGAGTTTGATGAAGATTTTGTCGAGGGAGAAACAGACAATCCTGAAGCCACTTTGGATGCTGAATTAGAAGGTAAAAGTAGCAACCAATTAATTGCTGCGAATGATGAAAAACCAAGAAAAGTCTCGAAGAAAAAAGCAGCACCTTCAACATCAAAAAAAGAAAGTGTAGAAAAAAAGACAAATGAAAAACCATCTAATGATGATTTAACCGTTAAGGGTGATGTTCCAAAAGCCTATAATAAAATAGGAAGCGAACAATTTATGGTGATTGCAGGTTCTTTCAAAAGCAAAGACAATGCGAATATCTTTATAGATGATTTAGAGAAGAAAGGAATAAAGGATATTGAAATTATTGAAATGAAAAGTAAAAATTTGAACCGGGTTTGCATTTCAAGACACGCTTCCTATGAAAATGCTAAGCAGGTCATAAATCAATTAAAAAAAGTATACAACGTGGATGCCTATGTCCACCGAAAAGCGAACTAACTTTGACAACTAAATTTTTAACACTATAATTAACAACACTATGAGCAAGATTTGGAAGTACTTAATTTATGCACTGGTTGCAGTATTTGCATTTTCCTGGTTCAAAATTGTTTTGGACGCTGGAAAAACAACAGAACAGTCATTGACAGAAAAAGCACAATCTTTAAAGGAAAAAGCAGCCGATGCTACCGCGGATTTGATGCCGGGTGAAGACGAGGAAGACGAAGAAGATGACAAAGATTTTGGAGATGGAGAAGATGACCTGGATGAGGATGAATTGGATGAGGATGAAATTTTGGCTGAAGATTGGGACGAAGAAACGGAGACGGAAGAAGATGAAGATTTGGCTGGTGTAGAAACAACGGCTAAGGGTGAGATGAAAAATTATGAAAAACCGGAAGCTAAGAAAGCCTCAGCAAGTACTGCAACTACCGCAAGTGCAGTAACAACAAGCAGCAATGGTAGATTTTTAGTAATTGGCGGTTCTTTTTCTTCAAAAGGAAATGCTAAAACCTTTGTCAATCAGTTGGAAAAACTTGGATATGAAGATGCGGAAATAGTTGTTTTCGATAAAGCCAAAAAATATCACACAGTGAGTGTCGCTCGTTTTGATTCTAAAACAGATGCCTCCAAATTAGTGGGTGCACTAAAAGGTAAAGGAATACAGGATGCTTATGTCCATAAAAAAAGGGGTTAAACACCCCTTTTCTTTCTCCTATTTTTCAAATTTCGATTGCCAGTCAATCACTCCACCCAACACATTCCGAACATTTTTGAAGCCAGCTTCTACCATCAGTTGCTTGGCCATACCACTTCTTTGTCCAGATCGACAATGGATAATCACTTCTATTTCTTTGTAACCATCTAGATCATCCATTGCACTCATCAACTCTCCAAGGGGAATCAATTTTGCACCGAGATTGAATTCGTCATACTCATGTTGTTCTCTGACATCCAGAAATAAATACTCATCATGACTACTCAATTTTTGTTTTAATTCTTCGACTGTAATATCGTTCATCGTTACTTTAATTTTATTTAATAATTATTTGACTACAATAAAGCGTTTGGCAATCGTACCAACTGCCGGATCATTTAATTGTAAGAAATACATACCGTTCAACAATTCAGAAGTATCAATGGTTCCAGCTAAAATTCCTTTTTTAATTACACGACCATTCGCATCCAAGATTTGATAATCCAATTCCGAAGTACTTAAATTTTCAACATTCAAAATATTAGAGGCAGGGTTGGGAAACACAATAATTTCATCGGAAAGACTACTTACTTCAGTGACCGGTGTATTATAAGGTGTCACATCACCCAACACTGCTCTTACCATTATCGCTCCATCTACCAATCCACCTGGTCCGACTGGTGTCCAATCCGATGCAGCACTATAGAATCCATATTGAGAAGCTCTAAGATTATTTTTGTCCAATCCTACAGGAATTGCATTTTCAGTGTTCGTAACTTGTTGCCATCCGACATAAAAATTACCTTCTGGTATAAAGAGTGGAGTAGGATTGCCATCAAAATCTAACAAAGCGTAATTGGTAAACCCTTGTAGTGAATCATAATCTGAATCCACAAAATAAGGGGTTTGAAAAATCAACTCGTATTCCGGGTCTGTATCTAATTCTCCAACATATACTTGTACATTCAACAATTGCGTTTCTGTCCCATTTTGAATTCTTGGAAAATGAAATTGCACCCCTCTTAACGAGTCTGCTACATTAGCATGAAATTGTACAGCGATTCTATCACCTGCATTTGGAGCGACCAATGCGGCTTCAGCAGAGCCATCATCGTGCGCAAAATAATTGGCAAAATTTGTCAATCTCCTGACCGTATCATTTCTCATTAGACCATCTGCACCATCTTGTTCGTTTCCGACATTATACGCATACGTAGTTTCGAATGTTAAATCAGCTGCACCAGAAAAACTACTTTCCAAATTATCCTGAAGCACAGAAAAGATACTATTCGGAATTGTTTTGTTAAATTCAATAGTCTGATTACCAGGAATGTTGAATTCACTTCCATCCAACAATACAAAATCAGCTACTTCAATTCCGGTAGTTAATTCTGTGATGTTTAATTTAGTGTTTTGTATATCATTTTCATTTGTAAAGTGATTGGCGATATTGACATCATAATTTGCCGTTGTTTCTTCCACCACATTGTTTTCAAAATGTTTCCACGGCATTGAAGTATATCTATCCAAAAAAGTAGTTGGAATCATCGTAAAAGCAATGTCATCATAAAACCCATTTAAAGTTTGTGTTGCCGATACAGAAACATAATCAACATGCCACAATTCAATCGCACCTTGTCTTCTGGAATAATTTTTAAAACGTAATTGGAAACCATTGTGGAAAAAATTAGGTTCCGTCAATTCTCTTGTTATTGGAAGAAATCCATCAGGAACAGTTGAAATAACGGTCGGTTGAAAAAGCACGATTTCCTCCCAAGACCCATCCATCAATTTCGCTTCGACTATTAATGTATCTCCATTTAAAGGTCCGATTCCAAACCCTTTTTCCTGAACATGAAAACCCAAATAAACGGTACTGCCAGCAGAAAAATTACTAAGATCAATAAAGTTGGTAGTTAACTGATCCGATAATCCAAAACCACCACCATAAGGACTTCCCGTATAATCAATCCCATCAAAAGTCGCAAAACCTACAGATGGTGGATTATTCGCAAATGTATTGTTGATAAAAACATCGCGGTCCAACCATAATGATGCATCAGGATAAGGTCCATCATAAGAAAAGTCATCAAAAAATGGATTGTTGGCATTTAGTGCAAAAGGTGTTCTTGTTTCAAATGGGTAAGTATATAACTCACAATCTCCGTTGTCGTTGCAAATTTCTATACAGATATCATCGATTACTTTGTCATTGCCCATATCAGAAGTATAGGTCAAACAAATATTATTCAACAAAACACTTCCAAAGCTAGAAGTCCCGCAATTAACGCAATTGATGCTTCCAAAAAATCCATTAATCATAGTCGTGTCTACACAAACGACAGCAACCCCACCTTCTGGAACGAAAGTAGTAGGCATTTGGTCCCCACTTCTGAATGATAGCGGCGTATGATTGGCGCTGTAATTTTGTAAAACAGGATTCCCCAAAATGGGAACTTCAATTAACTGTGCTTTCAAGGAAAAACAAAAAAGGCAAATTAAAAGAAAGGTAGAAATAGGACGCATAAAGCTATTTTTGGAAATTAATGAACGTTTGACATATTGAAAAACGTATGGCTTATTAGAATGTTGCTAATTAACTTTGTCAAGGAATAGTCAGATTTACCCGTTTTCGAGATCATCTGTGTCATTACTTATCTGACCAGCATCTGATTCATCTCTTGCGCTAGGTTTTTCGACTGGTTTTTCTTCTATCAAATCAATATCATAATCGTCTCCCGCACAACCAGCAGGTCTTTTTTGAGTCAAATAAAGTTGGACTTCATCCCCTACTTGCATCGTTGCATTTTGTGAATAGCGAGGCACTTGGCGTAATATATAAGCACTACCACGATTGGTGACGGATGGATCATCGATTACAGAACCGACATTTAAGTTGTAATTATTGATGATGAATTCAGCTTCTGTAAATTTCTTGCAACTCAAATCTGGTACAGCAACAGTCGTACTCATTCGTTCAGATAATACGAATTCAACTTCAGTTCCCATTTCAGCATACACTCCAGCTTCAAGCGTACTGGTTACATTTTTATCTTTGTACCAAACTTCAAGAATGGTATTTTCTGCTAGTTTACTTCTGAATTTTTTACTTTTTATCTTTGTACTGATCCCTAATCTTTTCAACTTTCTTTGATATTGAAAATAGTCATCATTCCCTCCCGCTAAGTCAGGTAGTAATTTTTCGTCAGGATCACTTTTGGAGATGGTCACATATACAGTTCTGTTTTCTTTTACCATTGCGTTGGCTTTCGGATCTTGTTCTAACACAACATTTGCTTTTTTGCCCAACAAGAAAATACTATCTACAATTGACATAGTAAAACTACGATCTTCTGCCATCTGTCTGGCATCATTATAATCCAACCCAACATAGTCATGCACTTCATATTCCTCATTATGATTGGTATACCATTTCATCCACATGGACAAAAGGAAAAGACAGATACCAACGAACATTGAGATACCAATAAAATTGCGTATAAAAATTCCACTTGTTAAAAAGCAGTAAATTTCTCTACCAACATTTCTAAGCTTTGACATTCGACTTTAGTTTTTGTCTTGTAAATCCAAACTCCAAAATTTTATCAATAAATTCATAAGGTTTGTACCCGTTAATGGCACATTGGTGAAAAATACAAGTTGCCGGTGTCATTCCTGGTAATGAATTTATTTCTATGATAATGGTTTCAGCTCTATTGTTTTCGAAGATTCTAACAAAAGCATCAATTCTCGCATATCCTCTGATATTCAGCACTTTAGCAGCTTTTTGAAGTTCTTCTTTTACCTGAGTCGCAATATAAGTATATTCATCCGTATTCTTGGAATACCTGGCCGGAGTTATATTTTGACCTTCGCCGGCTAGGAACTTTTCTTCAAGACTCAAAATCTCACCACTTGCCAACGCTTCCGAAGGTTCAAACATTTCAAAGCTAATATTTTCTCCATCATAATGTGTCAATAATCCTCCTGTAACTTCCATAAATCGATCCGCATTATTAGCTCCGATTAAGGCTTCAATCAGGACTTGATTTTTTTGTGGAAATTCTTCTTTCGGTTTTAGCTGAAGCTGTTTTTGTAGTACTGGATCAATTGTTACATGATCTCGAAATATTGCTTGTAAAAAAGCAGTAAATTCTTGTCGGTCATCAATTTTCTTAACAGCAGAACTACATCCGTCATCAACAGGTTTGGCAATAAACGGATATGGGAATGACTTTTCAATTGCTTCAATTTGTTGCTTCGAATTGGCAAGAAAATCATTTTTGGAAACCAGTTGTTGGTCAGTAACAACGAAGCCGTTCTTTTTTAGGATTTGTAGTGTTTGATATTTATCAATCGTGATAGAAGAACTTTCGAAGTTTGACCCATTATAAGCAATACCTAATGCTTCTAGTTTTCGCTGAACCGTACCATCTTCACCCGGTCGACCATGTAGTGCAATAAATGCTCCTTCCACCATTTCTGCTAATTCGGGATAGGAGATTTTCTTGGGTTCAAAAATAACATCAGAAGAAGCATATTTGTCAGTAATACTTTTACATAACAATTTGATTTCATCGATGATCGAGTGCTTCTTGAAATGCAGAATTTTATCACGAATATCATCTGCATTATCTTTTAGTAATAAATTTATTGGGATTTGATATAATTCATGTTGCTCCTTATTCCCCGTCAAGAAAATGGGAATGGGTTCATACTTATCTGAGCTGGCTAGTTTTTCAAAAATATTTCTACCACTTTCAACGGAGATATGTCGCTCAAAAGAGTAACCACCCAAAATGACGGCAATCTTTTTCTTTTGACTCATTTCATCCTTCAATCCATTGATTAGCTCATCCAATTGAAACAACAATTTTTCAAAACCCGTTTTATCAGGATTGGTTTCAATACGTTCTTGGATAGAAGTACGGATAATATATGTTAGAAATTGAGAAGGATTTAATCCAATTTCAGCAGCTTGATGAAAAAAGAAGGAAGAGGGGAGCATTCCGGATGTCGTGTTCGGATCATTTAAAAATATTTCTTTTTCTTTTGTAATAAAGCCATCAATTCTTGCATAGGTGTTGAATCCTAAAAAGTCAAACAGCTTTTCACATTCTTGACGAATCGCATTGATGCTTTTATTGGGTACATCAATAGGTGTAATTTTTCTGGAAAGTCCTGGAAGATATTTGGATCGATAATCAAACACTTCATTTCCTTTGACAATTTCTGTTGGAGGCAATGAAATGGATTTTCCGTTTTCATCCTTTACGACGATACAAGAAAATTCTTTACCATGAATAAAAGATTCGATGATAACAATTTGCTCACTTAAATGACTTTCCAGTTGAACCGATGCTTTACTCGTATTGAAATGAGTATCCAGATATTCTAGTAATCTTTCAGGATGATAAATCGTTTTACCATTCACGTCCATCGGAAAACCTAAGCCATCTCTGATATCTGTTTGAGCTCTGATTGTCTCAACCTTTTCAGAAATGGAGTAGCGACTCCATTTTTCAAAACTAATTTCATCAATAAAGAAAGCCGCATTTATTTTATCTAAAAAAGTTGCTAGCCCTTTGTCGTCATTGATAATCGATACACCAATTGACGAACCTTGATTGGCAGGCCGAATAACCATTGGGAAACCGATTTTCTTTTTAGCTTCTTCAAACAATGTAGAAGTATCAATCCTGTCCCATTTTCTTCGTGGAATAACGATCACTTCAGGGGAAGGAAACCCTGCCGAACTCAAGATGTTCTTTTGAAAAGCCTTGTCCATTCCAATCGCACATCCGCGCACACCACTACCCGTGTATGGAATGTTGAGTGATTCCAATAATCCTTGCAGTTGACCATCTTCACCGTAGACACCATGCAATGCTAAAAAGGCCACATCAATCAATGAACTTAGTTCTGACAATTCAATTTTTCGACCGACTTTTGAGATTACTTGATTCAATGCTTCATCGGATAATTCACCCAGACTTTCCAGGTAGATTTGAAATTCATTTGGAGAAGCAGGTAGGTGCTGTATGGGTGGATAAAAATCTCGGATGGTCCCTTTGTAAACATATTGCCAATCCAGCAAAATGAAATTGCGATGACTATCGATAAAAATCGGAACAGGTTCAAATAAAGACTTATTTAGATTGTCATAAACCGTACGCCCACCAGCGAAAGATATTTCTCGCTCTCTGGAAGGGCCACCGAAAAGAATTCCAATTTTTAACATCAACAACGGTTTTTTTTAATTGAGTAATTTCTGAAAATTGATAACGAACATTAGCCTGTAATTATTCGTTAACTTTGACGCAAAGTTATAAAATGAATAAAGAAATTCTTCGATTGGCGATTCCTAATATTATAAGTAATATCTCTGTGCCGCTTTTAAGCACGGTAGATACTGCGTTGATGGGGAGAATGTCGGAAGTTCATTTAGGAGCGATCGGATTGGGTACGATGCTTTTCAACTTTTTATACTGGAATTTTGGCTTTTTGAGAATGAGCAGTACAGGGTTGACCGCACAAGCTTACGGACGAAAAGATGAGGAAGCGATCATTCACAATTTATTGCGTGCATTAATCGTAGCAGGTATTTTAGGCATCTTGATGTTGGTTTTTCAAAAACAAATTGGAGCGCTCGGCATGCAATTGTTGAATGCGACGGGAGAACAACACCAATTGGTGGCTCAATATTTCTATATCAGAATTTGGGCAGCGCCAGCTACGATAGGATTGTATGCGATCATGGGTTGGTATTTTGGGATGCAAAACTCAATTTTCCCATTGATTTTAACCGTGTTTATCAATATTGTAAATATAGTGTTGAGTTTTTATTTCGTTCGACAGATGGGATGGGAAATAAGTGGGGTAGCTTATGGGACAGTGATCGCGCAATATAGTGGGTTTGTTTTGGCATTCGTTTTATTTTTGTTGAAATATCGATCTTATTTATCCCATCGAAAATTAGCTACTTTATTAGCTGCGAAACCGCTCCTACATTTCTTGAATATCAACAAAGATATATTTATCAGGACTTTATGTTTGACGATTGTGTTTGCATTTTTTTATAGCCGATCTGCGATGGGTGGTGCGATGATGTTGGCAGTCAATGTCATCTTATTACAATTTCTGAATTGGATGTCATATGGAGTAGATGGATTTGCGTATGCAGCAGAGAGTCTGGTTGGTAAATACAAAGGCGCAGAAAACACACAAGCTGTTTACAAAGCGATTCGATACAGTTTTGGATGGGGAATGGTCTTGGCTACTTTGTTTACGTTGAGTTATTGGATTTTTGGAGAAGCCATCATGGGTATTTTTACCGACCAGCAAGAAGTGATTGCTGCTGCACGACCTTATTTCTTTTGGATATTGATTTTGCCACTTGTAGGATTTGCTTGTTATGTTTGGGATGGAATTTACATTGGATTGACTGCTTCTAAGGCGATGCGGGATAGTATGTTGTTGGCGTTATTTTTATTTGGAGTGACTTATTATTTTATAACACCGTATTTCCCGATTCATGGATTGTGGTTTGCTTTGTTGGTGTTTTTGGGAGTTAGGGGATTGTTTCAATATTGGTTGTTTTCGAGAAGAGGGATGGAATTAGCATAACTCGTATTTTGTACCGCTCCGAGCGCCTTGCACGTTCACCGTCTCTTACCCACTAAACCGCCAAGTAATTCCCACCCGAAAATTGTGTTCATACAATGGTTGCCAATGAGCGCCATAATAGATTCGATCGGTCACATAACTCGTAATATTATCCAGCCTAAAAAATCCACGAAAACGAGTCACTTTAAAAGATAAAGCGAAATCAACAATTGGATATAATTGCTGATTGAAGTCGTCCTGCAAATGAAATTGACCTATCACTGCAGAATAATTGGGGACATAAAAATCACTCGCCATTCTCAAATCCAATCCAGTTCTTAGCAGCAAGACTTTTTTCTTAAACACCAATCCTTCAAAATAGAAACTATTCATCGTGTAAAAATTCGGAACTCGGATGACATCTTCTGAGGAGTTTTGGAGAACTACCGTATTATCTAGATGCCACTTGCCAAAGGTGAAATTTTTCTTGAATAATAACTGCACTAGACTGACAGCGCCATCATATTGTTGGACCGTCGCTAAGGTGTCAAAGTAAATGGGGTTGTTGATTAAATGATAACTTCCATCCACTTTCACATTGACAAACGGAATGGTGTACGAGGCAGCTAATTTTGTCTCAATAGGTTTGGTAAAATCATTGTCCCACATTTGTACTTGTGAAATATATGTCCTGTTTTGAACCAAAGCAGGCGCATATCGTTGTTGTTTTAATGATACCGCAAGTTTTCCTGCATTACCTAAATTCAGACCAAGCACTCCATTTACTTTATAATCTCCGGCATTATCCCAAAAGCAAAAGTGTCCATCGGCTTGGATTAAAAATTTATTGTTAGGAACAAAAGAGAATTTGCCCATCAACATCAGATTGTTGACATTGCGACGGTCTTCTGGTTCGTGAACGAGGAAGTAGATACGATGTTTGATTCCTACTTCGAAATTATCTCGATTCTGAATGATTCCGGAACCATCTTTTGATTTGAACGTGGCGAGACCAAAATAATTAGACAAATTATTAGCACCAATATATTGTCGCAATCCACGACTATCTACTAACTGTTGTCGGTAGTAAGTAGAATCATCAGTGACCATTTCATCATCAAATTTGTAATCTAAAGTCTGCCATTGAACGGTATGATTCAATCTGAAATTTCTTTTTGCTGCGACACCCAAGGAGTCATTTGTTTTTCTCAATTTTAGATGTTGGGTAAAAGTGATGGACTCATCTGCGTGACGTGTGTTGGCGGTCTCTAGTTGAGTCGGGATGCTAATACGTTGTTGATAGAGGTCTAAATTAAAAAAAGTATCAGCAACAATTCCTCCGTTATCTTGTTGTTGGATAACATTATTAATGTAGGTCAAAAATCCATCGTAGCGCGAACGATGCAACCAAATACCCATGGCTAAGGAAGTATTTCTTGCTTTGGCTCTGTCGTAAGAACCAATATTGTTGATTCGACTATAATTCAAAGAAAAGTTAATACCATCAGAAAATTGACGACTGAAATTTCCTTTAAAATAAGAGTCTTCTTGATTGGCTCCTTGTGAATAGAAAGCTTCCGAATAAGGAGTCTCTACTACGTAATATTTTAGTTTTCTGGCCTTGTACAAATCGAATTGATGCAACCCGATATCAAAACCTTCTCTGTCATAAGCATCATAATAAATAGGGTGGTGCGCTGAACCTAAGTTCCCCAATGAGAAATAATCAACATCTTGTTGACGTATTGGATCATACTGCGAAAAACGAGTATCTAATAAAGTATCATTGAAAGGAAATTGGTCATAGGGATTGTCTGCATAGAAATAAAAAATATGAGAAGTGTCCATTATCTCATGTGTCAATTCATTGCTTAATCGATCAGGAATGGTATCAGATCGTCGCCCTGAATTCGAACGAAAATCATCCGGTTGTTGACTAAATAGAAAAGTGATGGAAAGGAAGAGTAAAGAAAATGAGAGGAGAAATCGGATCATGTATGATGGTTATGGACTTGCTGTTTTATGATTTTGTTGTTAAGTAGTGGTGAAGCACATCCCAACTACTTAACAACAAAAATATAAATTATTCAACAATAATTTTTCTCGCAATATTCAATTGCTCACCACGAATTCTTAAAACATACATACCAGATGCGATATTTTTATTCAGACCAAAAGTGAAGGTATTTTCACCTTGTACCAAATTCGTAGTAATCAATGACTGCACCAATTGCCCGCTCAAATTTACTACTTCAACCGTCGCATCAGAAGTCTTATCGATCGCAAGTGTTAAATTCAATTCGTGGGTAGTCGGTTGTGGAAATATTTCCAAATTGGTAACGTATTCATTGAGATCATTAGTACCTACTGGAGCAAAACATTCTTTGATATTTGCTTTTGGATCACAACCTGAATCGATGGATTCGAAAATAAATAATCCTTCTTGCATATCTGATACCAATAAATTTCCAGAAGGTAAAAATGGATAAACTCCCCATGCACCTTCATAGTTATTGTCATGCGTGCGAGAAGAAGTTTGGTAATACATAATACGCGCTGGATTTTCAGGATCAGAAATATCCCATGCCTGAACACCGTCATAATAGTAAGAAGAATATAAAATATCACAAGCAACGATTTGATTGTGCGCAATACTAAATGGTGAATCACTGCCAGCATCAAACAATGCATTTACTTCTAAGTCAGTCGGGTCCGTAATGTCTACAGACTTGATTGCAGTACCCCAAGTTTCATCAGCAAAAAAGTAATGTGTACACGCATCATTGGTCCAGCCAGAGTGATTGTAACCTGATTCAGGATAACTGGTCAATGAACCTAAGCCGATTGGATTCAAAGGATCTGTAAAATCAACAATTGCTAATCCATCATTACCACAATTCAAAAATGCTTTTCCATCTCTTACATAGGCATCATGGACATGTCCAAATTGAACACCAGCTAAATTATTATATTCTGCTAAATAAACCGGGTTTAATGGATCATTGATATCGATCAGTCTCAATGCGGAATATCCTGGACTTCCACCTTGCATTGCCAAACCATATAGGATACCCCGATCTTCATCAATAAAAATATTATGTGAGGTCGAAAAGCTTTCATTGGAATCATAAGTTACGTCAATGCTATTTGGTAAATCTGACATATCGATAATCTGAAGCGTACTGTTTCCTTCACCTGCTGCAGAAAACAAATAGCCATTATAGTCATGAAAATCGCGATGTACAATGTGGTCACCAGCGGAAGCACCTTCCACAAAAAAGTCTTCAACAGGATTGGTAGGATCGGTTACATTGATAAAATGCGTTCCCGAAGTCGAGCCAATGATGGCGTATTCTTGCCCATTGATTGCATACCCCCAAACTTCATTGTACGTATTGTCATACTGCGCCGTTCCTATCAAACCAGGATCACTCCAAGCGCCTAAAAGATTTCCTTCCGTCTGAGCAAACATTTGAAATGAAGCAGCGATAAATAAAAGTAGTATCAATTTTTTCATAAATATATTTTGTTGATTTTGGTCAAATTAGGTTTTCACAAGATAGGGATTTTTAAAGGGATTAATTGGCAGATGAGATACAGATTTGTGATATACAAATTTCATTCTACAATTAAACATATGTAAACGAGTTAAAATTTGATTTCGTTGAACTTTAATTGGAATGGTCGGGTTTTGATATAAAGACCCCATTTTTGCACTTTTTCGGATAGCTACTGATTTCAAAATATTTTTGTTGGATTTAATCCGCCGTGGATTTCAGAATTACGTGAATACAACGTGACGCTTGCCCGAACTGTCGTTACACCAAAAACAATCAAATAATCATCTTCCTGATAAACAACTTTGTATGAAATTAGACGCACTAACATTAATTGGTAATTTAAAAAAAGCAAACACCTGCTCCTTGAATCTGGTTTATACAGAAATGTATGAAATGGCTTTGCAATGGAATGATGCAGATGGCGCCAATTATTTGGTAGTGACTTCTCAATCTTTGATTCGTTTATTTATGCAATGTAAAATTAACTTGATGGATGTTGTTGCAGCTCCTGATTCTAAGTTCTATCAATTTGAAAATGGAGCTTATGACCACATTACTTCTGAGAGCAAAAAGAGAATCCCCAATCTCCTAGAAAGCAGTGTGCAATTTAATAACATTGAACCTACATCAAATGTCAAATTGTTGGATTTTATTAGTGGTGATTTACGTCTCCGTATTTTGAAGCGATTGGTCATTCAATACAAAACGGGTTTGTTGCCTTGTGCCAATGTGTTGACCAAACCTTTTGTGCCCGTCCATAAATTGAAAAAAGCAGAGATTTACAAAGCACTACATGTGAGTGAGGAAATTAAAAAGCTCAACAACTTATTGCGATTGGGTATCACTAAAGTTGGTTTCGATATCGAATCTTTGCTAATCGAAATCCTAATCGACAATGAAATCAAACAAGAAACTTACGCAGAGTTGATTGTGTCTATTCTTGGATTGATTATCCCGATGTTGTCTCCACAAAAAGAAATATTTTACCCCGCTGTTGAGAAATCTGCTGCACGATGGGACTTGCCTTTTTCTGCTAATTGATGATTTTGTTTGACTTTGTTTATCGTTATTTCGTAGTATCCATCCTCTAATTCGCTTTGCGAATAGGCCCTTGCCTTTTTTAAAAGGAAAGGGACGTCCGAAGGTACAGGGATGGATACGACGCACCTCATTTTCCAATTAACTTTAAAACAAAAAAGCATCTCACAATTCTGCGAGATGCTTTTCTATATTCGTTAACACACGAACTCACGTATTCCACTTCGAAATTCAGTATTCCCTGTTCGATATTCAATATTCTTTTTAACCCTCCATTCCCAAAACAGCAGGATTCATCCCCATAGAAGAAAATCCACCATCATGAAATAAATTCTGCATCGTCACCGAACGAGTCAAGTCACTAAACATCGTAACACAGTAATCCGCACACGCGTCTGCTGAAGCATTACCAAGTGGAGACATTTTATCTGCGTAGTCAAAAAATTCTTGGAACCCCTTAACTCCACTTCCGGCAGTTGTCCAGGTAGGTGATTGAGAGATGGTATTGACACGCACTTTTTTCTTGGTTCCAAAATGATAGCCAAAACTTCTTGCAAATGATTCTAACAATGCTTTTGATTCTGCCATTTCACTGTAGTCCGGGAAAGTACGTTGAGCAGCTATATAAGTCAATGCGAGGATCGAGCCCCAATCATTTACAGCATCCAATTTCATAGCTGTTTGCATCACTTTGTGAAATGAAATTGCGGAGATGTCAAAAGTCTTCTGCATCCAATCATGTTTCAAATCCGTATAATCTTTCTTCTTTCGAACATTGATCGACATACCGATAGAGTGGAGGATGAAGTCAATTTTTCCACCCAAAATTTCCATGGATTGGGTCATCAAATTTTCAAGATCTTCGATACTGGTTGCATCAGCAGGAATGACTTGTGCATTTAGTTTTTCTCCAATTTTTTGAATCTCTCCAAAACGCAATGCAACAGGAGCATTCGTCAAGGTAATTTGTGCACCTTCCTCAACACATCTTTCTGCCACTTTGGTAGCGATTGATTTGTCGTCGAGTGCGCCAAAAATAATTCCTCTTTTCCCTTTTAATAGATTGTTTGCCATAGTATGTTTTTTTTGTGCGAATTAAAAATTGAAAAATTTAAATTATAAATTGGGTAGTGATCTGTACTCGAATGTAAAATACTAACTGGTCAATTTTAATTTTTTAATTTCTAATTTTCAATTCCAAATTTATATTTCTTCTGCAATTGATTTTCCCTTCTGTTTTTTGCCGCTCGTCCATTGCCACTTTTCATGCAATCTGATTTTTCTACTATCCAAAACTTCAGGAGTGGACTGACATTTACCAGTCATAATTTGGTGTTCTTTATTGACATGCTGATAAGTGAAATCCAGTGTGCCATCCCGATTTACAATTCCGGTGATGGTTCCGAAAAGTACCTGACCACCTTTATAAGTCGCCCACAACACATTCCCTTCTTGCCAATAATGAAAAAGTGTTTCTATAGAACTTTCACCGCTTTCGACATTGGACACGACCCGAAATCGTCTGTTGTTGTAGTTGATCATATTTTCAACAATGCTTTTGCATTTTCAATAGCGGAGTCAGGAGGAGGACTACCACTCAACATCGTTGCGATGGCACGGATTCGTTCATCTTCATTCAATTCCTTTAGTTTGGTGTAAGTGCGGTCATCTTTTGTTACTTTATAAATGAAGTAATGTAAACTCGCTGTTACCGCAATTTGGGGTGAGTGTGTAATGACTACAATTTGATGATGCTTCGATAATTTTCTTAAAATGGCACCCATCTTAATAGCGACATCACCTGATACTCCGATGTCAATTTCATCAAAAATTAAAGTCGGTAACGGAATCGCACTTGCTACCAATGATTTGGTACATAAAGTCAAACGAGATAATTCACCACCCGAAGCGACATCCTTAATTGGTAAAAATTTCGAACCTTTATTAGGAGAAAAGGTGATTTCCACATTATCTATCCCACTTGAAGACAATTCTTCCAATGGTGAAACTTCCACTTGTACTTGTGCATGTTTCATGGATAATTGCTGTAACATTTTGTTGACGTTACCTGCAAATGTTGGTGCGACCTCTTTTCTTTTTTTCGATAATTTAGCTGCCAACTTATTTAAAGTCGATTCTGACTTGATAATTTGTTTTTCCAAACTTTCGATCTCCGCACTCAAATCACCAATCGCATTGAGTTGTTCTGTGAGCTTGTTTTGAACTTCTAGCAACTCCCCATCGGTTTTGACATGATGTTTGTTTTGCAATTTATAGATGAAGTCCAAACGTTCTTGAATCTCCAATAGTCGTTGCGGATCATGTTCTGTATCTTCTCCAATACTATTGAACTCTTCAGCAATATCTTCCAATTCAATAATAATGCTGTCAAATCTTTCGGTCGATCCTTCCAGTTTTTTATATGCTTTTTTGACATCTGCCAATGAATGCGCAATGGATCGCAATTGTGGAATCAATGCATTTTCATCTTCGACCAACAAGTTGTACGCGGCAGCTGTTTTGGATTTGATACCATCCGCATTCCGTAGTTGATTCAAACTACCTTCCATACTCGCTTGTTCTCCTGCCACTAATCCAAGTGTGTTGAATTCTTCTAATTGAAAATGCAAGAAATCTGATTCTTTGGAAGAATTGGTGTTTCGTTCGATCAGTGAAACCAATTGTTTTTTATCGGCTTGATATTGTTTGTAAGTTTTTTGATACTTTGCCAATAAATCATCATTGTCAGCAATCGCATCAATCATTCTCAATTGAAAAGAGATGTTGTGAATATCCAAATTGTCAAATTGCTGATGCAAGTCAATCAAACTACTACTTAATTTTTGTAGCACTTTAAGATTCACAGGGGTGTCATTGACAAAAGAACGGGATTTTCCAGAAGGAGTAATTTCACGACGCACGACTACTTCATCGTCATAGTCCAGTTCGTACGCATCAAAGAAAGGTTGGATGTTGTATTTTTTTACTTGAAAAATTCCTTCAATGATGCACTTATGTTCTGCATTGTAAAATACTTTGGTGTCCGCCCGATTTCCCATAATCAATCCAAGTGCTCCGAGCAAGATAGATTTTCCTGCTCCCGTTTCACCGGTAATGACAGTAAGGTTATCTGAAAAGGAAATTTCCAGATCTTCAATGATGGCGTAGTTTTTAATGAGCAGGCGTTGTATCATAGTAATTAGCTGGCCGTGATTCGGCGTTTTTCAGACTGCTAATTTACGAGTTACAAATTAATTAACTTGTGCTTTTTACTAATTTCTCATTAATGAAATGATCAGATTTTTTTCAGTCATATAGGCAGTTTGTTGACCTTTTAGCGCAATCGCTTTATTTATGTCCACTAAAGCTGCTTCATAAGTACCCAATGCTCTTTTGGTAATTGCTCTTTCATACAACATTTCAGCGTTGTTGGGCCGCAATTTTAAGTAAGCATTATAATCTTGGAGGGCTTTGTCAAATTGTTGAGATTGGTTGAAAAGTAAGGATCGATTCATATATCCGTTTTCATAAGTAGGATCGATTTCAATCCCTTTATTAAAATCCGATAGTGCTTGTTTCAAATTGCCTTGTGATGCATATGCAGCCCCACGATTGATCCATGCTTCAGTCAAAGTAGGATCTAATTGTGTTGCTTGATTGTAATCATTGATACACTCCTGCGTCTTGCCGATATCGAAATAAAGCTTTCCCCGACTATTGTACAACGTTGCTTTGGATGGATTAATTTGAATCGCTTTGTTATAATCTAACAATGCTTTATCGTATTTTTTGATGTCTCTGTAATAAAAAGCGCGATTGCTCCAAGGAGTAGTGGTTTTTTTTTCTGTTTTCAAAACATTGGACCAAAGGGTTTCCCCGTTTTTCCAAGTCTTATTTTGTTGCCAGGTCATTCCCATAAATAACAATAAATACGCACCGACTCCAATACTCATAAATGTTTGTAAATTTGGTTTCCATTTGAGTAGTTGATCAAAAGCATAGCCCACCATAAAAAATAATCCAAAGTAAGCAATGTAGGTAAATCGATCCGCCAAATATCCTTGTCCTGCACTCAAAACTTGCAATAAAAACATGATATTGAAAATGAAAAATACCAATCCAAATACGACGTGTTTCATTTGTTTTTTATAAGCATAAAAGATACCTCCTAGGATTGCAAATACCCCAATTGGAGCAGCATAGAAAGCACCGGATATCGCTTTCGGATATGGATACAAACAAGACATTTTATAAGGAAAAACGAATTTGGCCAAATAAATAATAAACGAATAAGCACCAACTAATAAGCGCTCAAAAAAAGTGTAATTCGTAATATCATCTAATGAACTATTTTCTGCCAAAAAGAAAATTCCCATCAATCCGAAAAGTAAAGAAAGGCCAAAGAAAGGCACTTTTTCCATCACCAATTTAAAACTGAATGGTCTTTTGAAATAATAATCTAATGCCAACATCGACAATGGTAAAGACACTGCTTGAATTTTGGAAAACAAAGCAATTACAAATAGACCGATCGTATAGATGAAGTACTTTTTCGCTTTTCCTTTGCTTACGATATATTTGATGTAGGTATAAATTGCACTGAAATAAAACACACCCAATAAAACATCTTTTCGTTCTGTGACCCATGCCACAGATTCTACCCGCATGGGATGAATTCCAAATAACAATGCTCCTACAATGGCTGCAGGAGTGCTTATTTTCATCATCAATAAAATTCTAAAAACAAGTAGGGTGGTGATCAAATGTAGTATCAAATTATTAACATGAAATGGGGTAGCATCCAATCCAAAAAAGTGCTTCTCTATAGCGAAAGTAAAAATCGGAAGTGGGTTGTAATTACCGATAACGGTTCCGGTTGAAGGGTGGAAAATTCGCTTCACATTCTCCATAGTAAATCCATCCAAATTTACATTCTCCATGATATTGACATCGTCATCCCAGTTGACAAAATCATTTTGCAACGACGGAATAAAAGCGATAAACGTGACAACCAAGACAAAGGCCAATCCCATCAATTGCTGTTTATTTTTCCAAAAAGAAATCTTTTTTAAAACTTTCTTTTTAACTGTTCCCTTTTTCCGTTGCTTTTTCTTGACTTGAGGAGTAATTACTGACGTCGCCATGATGCATTAATCGATTGATTATTAGGAGGATGTATTATCATAATTATTAATGCAAAAACTGCTCCTAATTAGTGAGTTATAAAGATTTTGAAGATAATTTTGTGACACGTTTTTCATCGATCCCGACCCAAAATTTGATTAAACGTCCTTCAAAAAGCTACGGTTTATACAAATTGTATTCTAAAATGGCGGTTTTATATGGAAGAAAAATTTTCAAAGGTCAAGGCGAAAAACACAGGCATACCTTTTGGTACGGCGAGCCTGCCTGACTGCGCCAAGCAGACAGGGCTTTTTAACGTAGAGATTTGGAAATTTTACTCATCGATACCCGCTATTTTGGAGTTCAATTTGTATTACACACATCTGCTGTTTGTAAGATTTTGACTAGTCTTCCATGTCATTTAAAAAAAAGAAATCCCGAATTTCCAATGTGGAAATTCGGGATGACTTATAACATTTACTCAATATTTAATCTTACTCTTCTATGATAAAGCTCGTAGAAGCTTTTTCTTCTACAACATAAATATTGTAAATACCTGATCGAAGTCCTGAAATATCTAATTGGATTAAATTTTCAATATTCGGTTCTACTGCTACGTTCGTTTTTCTAACAATTCGTCCGATCATGTCAGTAATTTCAATCTGGACTTTTGATTGATTAGAAGCAAGAAGTACGTTGATCATGCTTTGAGTATTTCCAATCGGATTAGGATAAGCAGTTAGTTTGATTTCCTTATCACAATCAGCTCTTTGCGTGAGTACTGTTGAGTATTCAAAAGTACCATCGATGTTTATCAACTTCAATCGATAGTAAGTTTGCTCGGAGATTGTCAAATCTATGAATTGATACTGTTGAGTGGTAGTAGAATTTACTCGTCCTTCCACTGTACCAATTGTTTCAAAATCTACTCTGTTGATACTGCTCTGTATTTCGTAATGGCTAAAGTTTTCTTCACTTTCCGAAATCCAATCCAACACAACTTCGCAATTTTCCTTCAAAGTGGAAGTAAATGAAGTTAATGCGGTAGGTAGGGCTATTAAGACTTTATAATCTTCAACTTCACCATTGGTTCTTCCGCCTCCAAAATCTCCGATCGCGAAAGGATCATCATCTGCTCTTAGTCGAATATTGACACATTCTTCACCAGTTGTATTTGGAGTAGTAATATCGACAGAAGTAATTACCGGGCTAAATGTCGCCTGAGATCCTGAGTAGAAATCATCGTAAACACCATCATCATTCCAATCAATCCACAATCCATAGAATACTAAATCTGCAGACGTTGAATTAACGGTGATGTCTACACTGTAAGTGGTGTTTGGTGTTCCATTAATTGGGAATTCTCCAGCACCATTTCCAATAACAAGTGCATCGTCACTCAAGTCACCAATGGCTCCTGGATCGAATAATTGGGTGGATTCGAATGAAGTACTTGTCCCCAACCAAACATTCGTTGTTCCATCTAACGTACCATTGTTGTCCGTGTCCGTAAGTGCTCTGTGATAAGCAACAGGATATGCTAATGGTGCATCTCCATAATCTCTTTTGACATCTAAGATCGTAATCATTAAAGTCGCTTCATCACATGCTTGAGGCGTCCCATCATCGCATTTCGTATAAGGCACATTCACGTTTCCTACGAATCCTGGCGCCGGTGCAAACTCATAAGTACCATCTGGATTCATAGTCATTGTTCCGGCATTTGCTACGAAGACCCCCATGTCATTGAAACCTCCAACGGTAGTAGGGGTACCCGGTGTAGCTGGTGAATCACCTGCTCCATCTCCATCTGTGTCTACTAAAAATTCAGTGACCATTTCAGTATTCATTTCACCGTCATTATCATTTGCCAATACATCACCTGGAATCATGACACCAACGTCTGTTATACTGGCGTCGTCATTTGCGAATGTATTGTTGTCCGTTGCTTTCACGACATCAATTACTAATTGTGTGTCGTCACAGATTGCTGGTAAGCCTGCATCGCAAATCGTATATGGTTGTGTCACCATACCTGTAAATCCTGGTGTTGGAATGAATTCATAAGTTCCATCAGGATTTAATGTCAATGTACCAGCGTTTGAAACTGGGTTGCCATTTTCATCAACACCTGATACGGTCATAGCCGTTAATGGTGTGGTCACAGATGGGCTGATTGCATCTGGATCTAAATCATTTGACAATACATTTCCGGTTCCTGTTTCTCCTTCCGATACGGTGTTGGCATCTGGATTCGCGATAACCATTGGTTGCTCAGGATCAGTTGCTGGGAATACTTCAATGTATAATGTTGTCGTTTCGCATAAAGCTGGTACACCATCATCACAAACTTCATAATTAAATTCAGTTTCTCCAACAAATCCTGGTGCTGGTGTAAATACATAAGTTCCATCTGGATTCAATACGACTGTTCCTTCAGATGCTGGCATGCCACCATCCGCACCAACGGGTGTAAAAGTCAAATTATTACCTTCCGCATCTGGGTCGTTTGTTGCGACACTACTTGTTACAGGAGTATCAAGTGGCGTGTTATTAAAATCTTCTTCAGCAGTAATCGTATTGACTGATAAGGTAGTCAAATATAAAGTAGCTTCTTCACAAGCTGGTGGTGTTTGATCATCGCAAACTTCGTAAACTACAACCTCTGTTCCTACAAAACCAGGAGCAGCCATATAATCATAACTTCCATCTGGATTGATGGTCAAAGTACCACCACTTGGTAAAGTTGCTGATGTTGACGGGGTAATCGGGTTTCCTGCAGCATCTGTTGCTCCCGTAACCATTTGCGGATCGCCCTCTGGATCATTATCGTTAGCTAGTACATTCCCTGCCTGCGGTTCATCTGCTGGTCCGCTGTTTGCATCATCATTTCCGTAAGTCGCATTGCCATTATCTGGTTCAATCGTGATGGTCAAAGTTGCATCATCAGAAAGTCCATTAGGATCTTCAATTGTATAATCTATTGCTACTTCTCCTTTAAACGTTGGTTCAGGATCAAAGTCATAAGTTCCATCTGCCTGCATCTTCATGGTTCCTGCAATGACTATGTTGCCTTCGCAATCTGTTCCGTAAATCGGTACCGTAAGCCCTAAAGGCAAAGGTTCATCAACAATTCCATCGCCATCTGTATCTGCCAGAACAGAAGTTACCATTATTGGATCTCCATCAGGATCAGTATCATTTGGATCCATTACAGTACCCATAACAGCTACATCTATTTCTGTCGTGTTCGTATCATCATTTGCTACTGGAGGATCGTTTTGTGTTGGGTTGTTTGCTGGAATCACATCGATATCCAAAGTTGCAGTATCTGTATGACCATTTGAATCTACTACGACGTAATCTACTGGTACATTTCCAGTATAGCCCGATTCAGGATCAAAAGTATAAGTACCATCAGGCATCATTGCAATCGTGCCTGCTAACATTCCATTTACATCATAGATTGGTGTTGGTGTTCCATCTAAAGGAATTGTAACTGGGTTACCCATAGCATCCAAACCTGTTGCACTTTGTACAGTTTGAGTATCACCTTGGTCGTCAGTATCATTGGTTAGGATGTTCCCATCAACAGGGGTATCCATTGGCGTTTGATTAATATCATTTTCTGCTGTTGTGGTACATTCATCTGCAATGATGGTTTCCAAACATGCCATCGCAACATAATTTTCATTGCTGTCAAAAATATTTCCGTCTGCATCTTGAAATCCCATAACTGGGGTATCAAATTGAATTGTAGGAGGTACATTGTCATCTGCAGAAGTTGCTGGAAACATTAACACATCTGTTGCAGCTGAAATCGCTCCAAAGCCTCCTCCAAAATCGATCTCCGGCGTGGTGTTAAATCCTATTGCAATATCTGTTGTATATAATCTTACTCTTAAAAATTGTCCTGCACATCCTGTTGTTACCTGTCCACATGGAATGGTATAGTATGATTCTTCAACACCTTCATCACCTTGACTGGCACCATCCAATAACTCTGCTGTTGCGCACATATTTGTCATATCAGTTCCAACTAAAAATAATGAAGCATCAGCGGCTGCGCCTCCTAGTTTGAATCCTATTTCTGTAACATATTCCGGTACAACTATCCAAAAATCTGATTGGATCAACTCCATATCAGGATTACTTCCAGTAGCGCAAGCTGTATTAGGATTTAATTCAATTGCCATATTACTTACTTTCGCTCCGCTGGCAGGTAAGTCGGATACGATTCCTTCAAGCGGAGTTCCTATTGCGGAAGGTGCCATTGGGTAACCATAGGCATCTGTATCACAGAATAACTGATTAATGAATCCCTGATTGGCTGCGGTAACAGTAGGCAATGGGTTTACGGTAGCTATACAATCCGTCCAATATTGTAAGTAAACGGAGTCTGAAGAAATCGGTACTTGATAAGTAATCGATTCTGCTGGACAGGTATAGCTTGGATTGAAAGGCACTAATGGCGCACTTGGACCTGCCATGGAGATTGGACATCCGTCTTGACCACATCCAAACATAAAGCCACGGTTGGCAGCAGCTTCAGTATTGTCAACCAACAAACAATTTGGTGTTGCTGTAAATGGCGCTGTAGTTCCATCCATTGGGGTGCCGGCAGTACCAATATTTCCAACAGAAACTGCGCAAGACCCGGAACCGTAAGTTATCACGACACCATCGTCACAAGGTTCTAATGGGTCAGTTGGTTCATAACCCGCATCTGGGATTAATAAACCTGACGCAGGATCTATCGTTCCTCCATTTGGTCCAAAACACTCTGTTATATTATCGAATCCACCACCATCACAATCTTCAGTTGCTAAAGGGCTTGATGGATCCTCAGCAAGGATTGCACAAAGGTCCATCCCACCAGCGATAACCAGATTACAATCCAATGGTGGATCATCATTTGAAGCTAATGGATCTGTCCCGCCTGAGCATTCTAAATCATTTGGAATGCCACCAAGATCACAATCTAAATCACCTAAAGCAGCATTGCTTGCAATATCGGCACACAAATCTAAAGTAGAATCAAGTATATAATCACAGCAAGCATCACTGTTTGGGATGATGGTAACATCACATGCAAGGGACACTAAATTTCCAGCCATATCAAATACGTCTCCTCCCAATGAAAACCCAGTTTCCAATGGTCCTAAAGTTACGGATGGTGGAACATTATCGTTGGCTGACGCAGCTGGAATGATGGCGATACCTGTTGCTGAAGCTATCGGTTCGAATCCAAAACCAACATCAATCATTGGAGCTACATTAAATGATTGAGCCATATCTGTTACATAAATTCTTACTCGTATAGTTTTTAAACTACATTCAGGATTTGCAATTGTATTTCCAGTTCCTACTGGATAATAACCTTCAGCAACTCCTATTAGGTCATCGCAAGCTCCTGTTAAACAAAAAGCTTCTGCTACCGTGCACATACTCGTTAAATCTGAACCTACCATAAAACGGGCAGCATCGGCCGCTCCTCCTCCAATTTGAAAACCAATATCAGTTACATAATCAGGAAGTGCCAACCAAAAATCAGCTTGGATCAGCTCCATTTCTC
Source organism: uncultured Saprospiraceae bacterium (assembly GCA_937928575.1). Taxonomy (GTDB): domain Bacteria; phylum Bacteroidota; class Bacteroidia; order Chitinophagales; family Saprospiraceae; genus CALDGQ01. The sequence continues at coordinate 57,172 of CALFWW010000001.1, forward strand.
CTGCAATATTTGTCTCTCCACTTGCTGCTAATAAAGCATTAAGTGGAGTTGCACTGCCAGGTAATGCAGCGATCCCAGTCAAAGGTGTTCCATTTCCTCCATTTCCAGGAATTGGTAATCCATAGGTAGCGTCTTCTTCACAGAAAAGCTGATTTATGAATCCTTGGCGGCTTGCACTTAGTGTCGGAAAATCTGCGAATCCAGCACTTGCTCCTATTGTAGAAAGTCCATTATTCCAATAAGAAACAAAGGTTTCATTTACTGCAGGAACTATTCTATAAGTTGCCAAATCGGCTGGGCATGAAAAAGTAGGTATGACGGGAGGTGTAATATCAGTTGCAGCGACAACACCGCAAGATGGGGCATTATCACAACCTGAAAGAAAGCCCTTATTGGTTAAGGCATCAGCATTTGTCATGGGCAAACAGATTGCATTATTGAAGTTTCCTGTTCCTTCAGAATATGCAGGATCACATGCCCCATTTTGTCCATGAGCTTGAAATGTTATTGCTAGGAAAAAGAACGCGAATAAAGCAGTCTGCAATGAGCATTTTTTTAACCTCAATGAGGTGGTATTACTCAATGCTTGTTTCGATTTTGGAATCACCGAGAATCGTTGATCAAAATCTGCATTTGTCATTTGTGGATTAATTTTTAACATAAGTATTTGATTTGCGAGTTCTATATATTATTTGTTTGAAGTGAGTTATAATGAAAAAGCCAGATTATAGCTTGGGTGAAAACTTACTTGTAATCAATCTCTAAAAGAGTTTTAAAGAAAGGCGTTATTCTAGCAATGAGGTTGAAAATTCAACCTTTGAAAACGTATCAAATATCAATCCAATTTTTAATATGTATCTAGCAGATAGGTAGGATTTTATATATATAGACCTTGTTGGTAAAAATCTGCTTACGGAACACAGATAGGATGAGCGGCGAAAAAGAAATCAAACAACCGATAAACAACAATTCACCAATCCAACCTCATCAGGCGATTCACTAACCAAACACGAAACACCCAATTCCTCTAAAGTAGATTGAGTCGTCTTGCCAATAGCAATAACGTGTTGATCTGGTTGTAATTGATATTTTGAAAAATAAGCTTGAGCATTCATCGGACTCGTGAAAACCAGGATATCGAAATGAGGTAGATTAAAATCGCTGCGAATTTCATTTTGGTAAACAATCAATTCACGAGCATCAATTTCCCCTTCTAGTATTTTTTGAACGGATTGGCGAGAATTTTTTGCGCGGACAAAACAGACTGTTTTATTATCTATACAATCTAAGAAAGCTTTCGCAGTTATGGTGGGTTCTCCGGTTCCGATGAAATAAGGAATTGCGTCATATTTTTTGATAGCAGCAGCAGTGACCCGACCGAAAGCAGCACACTTAAATGGAAATGGAGTAAGAAGTCCATTTATAAAATACTGCTCAAAGAAAAATTGAACTCCTTTTTGACTATAAAAAAAGAGCCAGTCTGCTCTTGGAACCGATTTGAAAGGGATTGGTGCAAATGATAATAATGTTTCACCATGCACTTCAAAATTGGCAGCATTTAGTTCTTTTAAAAAAATGCTGTCTTCTTGTAATTTTCTTGTTATAAATACTTCCTTCAATTTAATCGAGTTCTAGCGCGTTGGCTTGTAGCAACTTGAAAAAACAAAGTGCCGTTGCTTTTACATCTTCTTTGGCGTTGCCAGCATTTTCATATTTGGACTTAAAAATCACTCGGAATAGTTCTGCTTGCGAAGGCCATTTGTATCGACCATATTTTCCTGGCAATTTGCAATAATGGGTACTTTCTACCATTAGACTGTACCAATCGGATAAAGCTAGTTTGTTTGGCATGTTAGCTCGATGCATTTCAGCACCAACTACTTTTCCATCTAATCCAAAATTATGGACAATGACATGCTTGGCCTGATCGATGGCTTCTGCAAATTTTTGCATGACTTCTTTTACAGGCACTCCATTTTCCATAGCCGTTTTTTGTTCTTCCTCATCTTCAAGTACAAATCCGTTTGGTTTGATAACAACGTGTTCATCAATGGTTAATTCCCCTTTTTCATTGTACATTAGATAAGCGAACTTGACCAATCGAGGCCAGTTAAATACATTGTCCGCTTCTGCTTTCCAGTCTTTTGGTTTTCCTGCTACATCGCAGTCGAAGAATAGATACATTTTAAAAAAGTTTTTCTCAATTAATATCGTTGCTTATAAGTTTTGTTTAAAAGGGTTGCTGCTTCTCCATTGGATTTTGATCCATTTGGATTTTTGATGTTTCACTTTCGAATGATGATTTACTTTTGATTTGCAACTTGCCATTAAAATCATCATCCTAACGAGAAGTGTCCAAAAGTCCAAAATTTCCCTCCTGCTTCCTAGCGTAAGCCATCCCTAAGACAAATCTTCCACAATCAACTCTGCCAAATTAGAAAAAGTACTACTTGATCTTCTCGCTATTTTCAAAGGACTATCCGCATCTTTCGCATAATTAGCCCAAACATGATAATTGTTGCCATGATCTTTTTTGCAATAAACGCCCAAAGGAATATGACAACCGCCCCCAATTAATTTCATCACTTTTCTTTCTACGTTGGTTGCTTGACTGACTTCTGCATGATGAAGATGCTTTAAAATTCTTCTTATTTCAACAGCGCTTTTACATGCTTGATAGGCCAATACTCCTTGAGCAGGTGCTGGAACAAATTCGCGTGGATCCAATTGCACCACTTCAAATTCGGAAAGGTCTAATTCCAAACGGCTTACACCTGCAGCGGCTAAAACGATTGCATCAAATCCATCTTCTTTCAATTTTCGAATTCTGGTAGGCACATTGCCTCTAATATCTTTGAGGGTTAGATCGTTTCTAAAATGAGAGAGTTGTGCTTTTCTTCTCGCCGAACTCGTTCCTACGATTGCATTTTCGGGTAACTTTAAGGTACCGTTTTCATCCACCTTATCTTTATTGATCAACAACCAATCGGCAGGATTTGCACGATTTGAAACTGCGGATATGACGAGTCCTTCTGGTGATTCTGTTGGTAAGTCTTTCATAGAATGGACGGCAAAATCAATGTCTCCTCTCAATAATGCATCTTCTAATTCTTTGGTAAAAAATCCTTTTCCTTCAATTTTATCAAAACTTAAATTTTGGATTTTGTCACCTTTCGTTTTGATGATTTGCAAATTGGCTTCAATCCCGATTTTTTCCAATTCAGCTTTTGCAAAATTGGCCTGCCAAAGTGCTAATCTGCTACCTCGGGTCCCTATGGTAAGGGTTTTTGTAATGGTGTTTTTTTCTGACAAATTAACTTTTGGTCAAAGATAATTACGGGTCTGTCTATTTTCGTCAGAATTTGACAAAAATTTCTAAATGTTTGTGCTACAATTCTAAAGAAATTAAGAAACCAGCCAATAAATGATTGCTTTTAATGAATATCGGTGCAACAAACCTCCTTTTAAATTGCACCATAATAAATGAATGATTGACGCAGATGAACTTTTTTGTATAATAATTTGTTCTCAGACATCATTTTGACATACTGAAACGATATATATAGTAGTTAACTATTAGTACCTCGATAGTCAGCCCAAACCGAAATTGAAAAACAGCCGTAATAAGTACTTTTGCCCTATGATAATAACAGCCAAAGAACTCAGTAAGATTTTATATGGAAGTGTGGAAGGAGATCCAAATGTAATAGTGGATCGGCCGAGTAAAATTGAAGAAGGAGGAAAAGGGACCATATCATTTCTAGCCAATCCAAAATACGAATCATACGCTTATACAACTACTGCTTCCATCATCTTGGTAAGCAAGGATTTCAAACCTGCCAAACCAATCAGTGCGACTTTGATTAGAGTGGAGGATGTTTATTCTTGCGTAGCTTTATTGTTGGATAAATTTGGCAATAAGGTAGAAGTAAGTCAGGAAGGAATTTCTGACCAAGCTTTCGTTCATCCTGATGCTCAGATCGGCAATAATGTCTCTATAGGTTTATTCTCAATTATCGAAAATGGAGCGTCTGTTGGAAGCAATTGTACCATCTATCCGCAAGTATATATTGGTAGAAATGTCACAATGGGAAAAAATGTAACGCTTCATCCAGGTGTAAAAATATATCATGATTGTGTCATTGGAGACAACTGTATTTTACATTCCAATGTAGTAATCGGAAGTGATGGATTTGGTTTTGCACCTACAGAAGATGGAAGTTTTAAAAAAATCCCACAACTAGGAAATGTTGTTTTGGAAAAAGAAGTGGAAGTCGGTGCAAATACTGTTATTGATAGAGCTACAATTGGAACAACCATTATCAAAGAAGGAGTGAAGTTGGATAACTTGATCCAAATCGCACATAATGTTGAAGTCGGTCAAAATACCGTAATCGCTGCCCAGACTGGAATTGCAGGAAGCACAAAAGTGGGAGAGAATTGTATGATTGGTGGACAAGTCGGTATTGTAGGTCACATTACGGTTGCTAATGGCACCAAAGTCCAGGCACAAAGTGGAATCGCTTCAAAAGTAAAAACAGAAAATACTTCTTTATTCGGATCACCAGCAATCCCATATTCCAATTATTTGAGATCGTATACGGGTTTCAAACAACTTCCGGATTTGATCAAAAAAATAAATGACCTCGAAAAACAAGTTAAATCCCTCTCAGAAAGCTCTGATCTGAATAAAACCGACTGATATTCCTGCTTGATGCTTTCCTAAAATGTGTATCTTTGGACGAATTAATACCAACACTAAATGGTATACCGAAAGCACAAACCGATCGGATGAAACAACATACTATTAAAAAGAAAGTCTCCGTAAAAGGAATAGGTCTACACACAGGGAAGAAGGTTAAGATGACTTTCAAACCTGCTCCCACTAATCACGGATTTAAGTTCCAAAGAATTGATCTAAAAGAATCACCTATTATTAGCGCAGATGTTAATAAAGTTGTTTCCACTAATCGAGGTACCACTATCAAAAATGGGGAAGCACAAGTCAGCACGGTAGAGCATACTTTGTCTGCTTTGGTTGGATTGGCAATTGACAATGTGTTGATTGAAATCGATGGACCTGAAGCACCGATCATGGACGGTTCCGCTATCCAAATTCTAGAAAAATTGGAATCTGCAGGAATCGAAGAACAGGATGCTGAAAGAGAATATTATGAAGTGGAAGAACCCATTACCTATAAAGACGAGGTGACTGGAACTGAGTTGACGGCTTATCCAGCAGATCATTACGAAGTAACAACGATGATTGATTTTAATTCTCCGGTTTTAGGTCACCAGTATGCATCCTTGGAAAATATTGCAGATTATAAAAAAGATATTGCGCCATGTAGAACTTTTGTTTTTTTACACGAGCTGGAGCAGCTGCTCAACATGAATCTGATCAAAGGAGGAGATTTGGATAATGCGATTGTGATTGTAGACCGCAAAATGAGTCAATCCGATTTGGATGAATTGGCTAAAAAGTTAGAGAAGCCATCTATTAAAGTGGAAGATACAGGTATTTTAAATACGATTAAACTTCGTTTTGAAAATGAACCTGCTCGACATAAGTTGTTGGATGTTGTTGGTGATTTAGCACTCATTGGAAAACCAATCAAGGGAAAAATTGTCGCTAAAAAACCAGGGCACACTTCTAACATTGAATTTGCAAGAATACTCAGAAAGTTATATCAAGAACAAAGAAAACTTAAAGGAAAACCGAAGTATGATCCAACGGTACCGCCAATTAAAAACGTTGTAGAGTTAGCGAAGATGTTACCGCATCGGTACCCATTTTTACTTGTTGACAAAATTATTGAATTGAAAGAAAGCCATGTAGTTGGTGTTAAAAATGTTACTTTCAACGAAGAGTTTTTTCAAGGTCACTTTCCAAATAATCCAGTAATGCCAGGTGTCCTACAAATTGAAGCAATGGCACAAACGGGTGGAATTTTAGCACTTACTCAGGTGGAAGATCCTGAAAATTGGGATACTTATTTTATCAGAATTGACAATGCTAAATTTAAGCACAAAGTAATTCCTGGTGATACAATGATCATCAAAATGGAATTGCTGACACCAATTAGAAGAGGTATTTGTCATATGCAAGGAACTGCATACGTTGGCAACAAAATCGTTTCTGAAGCAGAACTAATAGCTCAAATATTTAACAGAACCAAGCAATGATAATCAATAACACTTCTTTTCAAAATATTCATCCCAACGCAAAAATTGGTAACAATGTAAAAATCGGTTCCTTCGTGACGATCGAAGAAGATGTAGTCATTGGTGACAATTGTGAAATTCATCCCAATGTGGTTATTCAAAATGGAGTGCGGATGGGAATTGGTTGTAATGTTTTTCCAGGTGCCATTGTTGGTTCTATTCCTCAAGACCTGAAATATAATGGAGAGTACACATTGTTGGAAATTGGAAATAATGTAACGATTAGAGAATACTGTACGATCAATAAAGGGACGAAAGCAAATTTTACGACTAAGATTGGTGACAATACTTTAATCATGGCTTATGTACACGTAGCACATGATTGTGTGATTGGCAACAATTGTATTTTAGCAAATTGTGTCAACTTAGCAGGGCATATAGAAATAGGAGATAAAGCTATTTTGGGAGGTCTTTCTGCAGTTCATCAATTTGTAAGAATTGGAGATAATGTGATGGTCGGTGGTGGCTCACTCGTCCGAAAAGATGTCCCTCCGTATATCAAAGCAGCAAGAGAACCTTTAAGTTATGCGGGTGTCAATACGACCGGTCTGAAACGTAGAGGTTTCGATGCAGACACCATTCATACAATTCAGGATATTTATCGAATTCTTTATATTCGCGGCTACAATACGTCTCAAGCAATTGAGAAAATAAAAGATTCAATCCAGGAAATTCCTGAAAAAAATAACATCCTCAATTTTATTGAAAAAGCAGACAGAGGTATCATCAAAGGATTCCGCCAACTTAATGCTCGCTCCAGTGGAAATAAAACTGCATAAGGTTTCCAAGAAGTATCGCTTCGAATGGATCTTAAAAAATATCTCCACCACCTTCTCTGCTGGAAACCAATACGCCATACTCGGTCCTAATGGATCTGGCAAATCTACTTTCCTTAAAATGCTATCTGGTCATCTTTCTCCTTCCAAAGGTGAAATAGCCTATTCGATCAATGAAAATAAGTTAGAATTAGATCAAGTCTACAAAGAGGTCAGTATTGCTGCGCCGTACGTGGAGTTGATTGAAGAATTCACTTTAATAGAAGCATTGTCCTTCCATCAAAAATTTAAACCATTCATCAATAATGCTTCAGTCGATGAGATGATTACTTTACTGGATTTGGGAAAGTCGAAAAACAAGGAAATCAAATACTTCTCTTCAGGGATGAAGCAACGCGTAAAGTTAGTGTTAGCAATTTGCTCTCAGTCCAGCCTTTTACTGCTCGATGAACCGACTACGAACTTGGATCAAAAAGGGATTGATTGGTATTTAGCGTTGATTCAAGCAAATTTAAAAAATCGAATTACAGTTGTTGCTTCTAATGCTAAAGTGGATTATGGGTTTTGTGAAGTACAGATGGACATTATGGATTTTAAGTAAGGTTTTTTGAGACTTTTTTTTGTTACTAAGGCACTGATGCAATGTTATTTGAAAGCTTTTCTCTAATCAATAACGTTTAAGTATACCTCCCATATATATATTGTTAAAATAAATATTATTTTTACTTAACAACTATCTCATCCCACAACAAATTAAAGTTCGAATAAACATGGAAGCGAAAATCCGGGAAATAGCAGCTGCTAAAGCTGAGGAATTCAAAAAAAGGAAAAGAGCGATCTCAGTAAAATCACTTTTGAAAAAATTTGGTTATCAACGAAGAACGGATGAAGCAACTCAAATGATAACAAAAGTTCTTCAAGAATATAATATTTACTTGTCTCCCCCAATCGTAAAGATGGGTAATCAGTTTAATGCAGAAAGAGATGAAAAAATAACTTTTATCGTTGGTAAGAAAATGGGGCCAGGCGTTGTTCGACAAACTAATTACGTAACTAAGAGAAAAGATAGCAAACCAACTGTGAGGACAGTTCTTGTTGAGAAGCCTAAAGTTGAAAAAGCAAAAGTTGAGAAACCGAAAGATTCTTTAGTTTCCAGACTGATTCAAAAATCACCAACAAATCGTGTTACCCGAATTATTAGAATAGGAGCAGATGGTGTAAGAAGAAGTGTATCTGAACCAACAAAACATTTACAGCGCACATCTAAGGTGGCGAAACCTTTGAAAAGAAAAGCAACAAAAGTTACTTCTCAAAAAAAATCCGTTAAAAATCCGCCTACGAAAAAGCCTGTTGTTAAGAAACAAACAGTAGCTAAGACTACATCCAAACCCAAAGCGCGAATTACAAAACGAGTTACCAAACAATATCCTTGGATTACTAAAATATTAAAAGCAGAACTGAGAAATGAACGTGAAGTTGAATCTAGATTTATTATACCAATTTTAGAAAACTTAGGATACACCCAACGTGATCGTTATGAAGAAATGCCAATTATTATCCAAGTAGGGTCCAAGAGAAATAGGGTAAAGGCAGATTTTGTCTTGTATGCAAAAAATGAAAGAAAACTGAAAGACGTTGAATTACTAGTCGTCGAAGGAAAAAATCCAACAAAGCGTAGCCTTTCGGAAGCAGTAGAGCAAGTTCGTAGTTATTCGCAAGCCTTATACTGCCATTTTGGAATGGTAACCAATGGTAATGAAATTAAAGTCCTTCAATTCTTTAATCATATTGGGAAGAAACCCAAAGTTGTTTTCAAATGCAATAGGGACGAGCTGAAAACGAATTTTTCAAAGTTGGAGAAATTGATTTCAAAAAAATCGCTGGTGAACTTTTATACAAAATTATAAGAAACTCGCCCTACACTGGATCCACATCCAAATTCACCCTCACACCACTCATTCCTTTTTCCTTATTCATCCGATGAATACATGACCAAATAAAATCTTTTATTTTCGGAAGTTGTTTGTTATTTCTAGTTATCTTGATTTGGAAGTTGGTCAAGTATTGATTGCGAATACGGGGAATGCCTGGTATCGCAGGACCATCAACACGATCTCCTAATTTTTCTCTAAGCATCACATCTAGTGACTTACCAGCATAGTTGACAACCTTCGGATCACGATGCTTGATAGTGATTTTAATCAAACGCGTAAAAGGAGGATAACCAAAAGTCTCTCGTTCGGCAATTTCACGATTGTAGTAGTCGGTAAAATTATTTTGAATAATATCTTGCAATACCGGGTGCGCAATGTTGAAAGCTTGAACAATAACTTTGCCTTGCTTCTTTTTTCTTCCAGCTCGACCACTAACTTGCGTAATCAATTGAAAGGCTCTTTCTACCGAACGAAAATCTGGAAACTGCAATATCTGATCCGCACTTAAAACCCCAACAATACCGACATTGTCAAAATCAAAACCTTTCGTAACCATCTGAGTACCAATTAACAAGTCAATTTTTCGATCTTCGAAATCCTGAATTAGATTTTCTAGAGCTTGCTTTTTTCTGGCAGTATCCATGTCAAGTCGAGCGACTTTGATTTCAGGGAAATAGATCTTTATTTCTTCCTCTATCTTTTCTGTACCGAATCCTTGCATGTTGATTTCTGGACTTCCACAAGCTGGGCATTTGATTGGGACTTTGGTTTGATAGCCGCAATAATGACATCGCATCGAACCCGTAAATTTGTGATAAGTCAGACTAACATCACAATGTGTACACCCAGCCGTCCAGTCACACTCCATACATCTCGAACTAGGCGCAAATCCACGTCGATTTTGAAAAAGAATAGCTTGTTCTCCATTTGCAAATGCCAACTTCAATTCTGCAATTAAAACAGAAGTGAAATGAGATTGCATTTTTCGCTGTTTGTATTCTTTTTTGGCATCGACTAGCTCAATTTTAGGCATTGAGATATTCCCAAAACGTTTTTTCATTTCAATCAATCCATACTTTCCATTGGTACTGTTGTAATAGCTTTCAACAGCTGGAGTAGCACTTCCTAATATGACTTTGGCACCATGAATATGAGCCAGATAAATTGCACTATCCCGAGCATGATAACGAGGTGCGGGATCAATTTGTTTGAAAGAAAAGTCATGCTCTTCATCCACAACTATCAGTTTCAATTTTTTGAAAGGTAAAAACAAACCAGAACGTGCACCCATCAAAACCGGTTTTCCTTTCATCACTTCTTTCCACAATTCAATACGTTCGTTATTGGTCATCCTAGAATGGTAGACAACAATGTCATCACCAAACACCAATTGTAATCTACCAATCAACTGACCCGTCAATGCAATTTCAGGAAGTAGATACAATACTTGCTCTCCCTTTCTCAAATTGTCTTTCATCATTTCGATATAGACACGAGTTTTTCCACTTCCAGTGACACCATGAAGTAGTGCCACATTTTTCGTTTCAAAAGTGGTCCTGATTTCTTCAATGGCTTTGATTTGTTGGTCGGTCAAATCAGGTGTTTCTAAAATCTCATCTTCGTAACCTGACAAACGACTGACTTCTTTGCTTACAACCGAAAAGATATTTTTCTTCTCCATTGCTTTGATCACACTCGTATTGACATTGGCTTTATCGCAAACTGCTTTTCGTGCTACATCTTTATTGTTTTTGGAAATTTGAATGTATGCCAATAATGCTTGTGTCTGCTTTTCGGAACGACTGACCAAATCAAAGGCATCCGTCAATAATTTGTTGTCAGATTTGTAGGGTTCGCGAAGTTCGAGGAATGCTTCTCTTTTGGGTTTGTACTTTTCAACCAATTCTTCTACAACATATAGTACCTCTTTTTCCATCAAAGATTTGATAATAGGGTAGACCGTTTTTTGTTGTAAAATTCCTTGTAAGTCGAAAATGGTCAATTCGTTTTGAATACTCAACGCTTCGGCGATTAAATACTCTTTGTCATTGAGGTGCTCGAAGTTTTGATCGAACTTTTCGTTAAGTACTACTTTAGTTTCACTATTTAATTTGAGTCCACTTGGTAATGCCGCATTCATCACTTCACCTACAGTGCATGCATAATAGCTGGCCATCCATTGCCATAATTTCCATTGGGTGTAATGAATAATCGGTTCGTTGTCGATGATATTTAAAACAGGTTTGACATCGTAGTCTGGTTTCGCAGAATTGATTTCAACTACCAGTGCGGAGTATAAACGACTTTTTCCAAATTGTACTTCTACTCGAATTCCAAATTGAATCGCATCGATTAGCTCAGTAGGCACACTATAGGTATAGGGCTTGGGTACTGCGATGGGAAGTACAACGGTGACATAGGTATTGGTCTCGACGACGGGATGTAAAGTTTGTTGACTCAAATATGGAATTGTTTAGAACACTAATATAATGTGTTTTGGTAGGATTGAGTTCATTAAGATATGTTTTTGTTTTTGACAGTCGCGAAATCATATAGAGATAGGATGTTCAAATTACTGAATAAAGTATGCTGAACTTTTTCATCACAAACTCCCTCTTCACTAATTGAACAATTTGACTACTCATACCAATATTTTCATTGGTATATCGCTTGGAATGAGTAGCGTGATATAAATAAATTTTAAGCAAAAAAATGGCCGACAAAAATGCCGACCATTTATACATTAAACTTCGAATAATTATTTTCCGTTTTTACCCCTTCTTTCCTCGCGCTTTTCTTTTCTTTTCTTCACGAATGCTGAAAATTTATCCCATTGTTCCGCATTCAATACCCCTTGTAAAGCGACTTTATGCTCGTCTCTCAATGCTTTTACTTCTGCTTTTTTGGCAGCTCGATCCATGGTATCATTTGTTTTGAGTGCTTTTAATTTTGCAGCCAATGTCAAATTTAAGTCTCTCACTTTTTCAGTTTGATAAGTATCTAATTCCAATTTTTCGGTCATTTTTTTAGTAATTTTTTCGGCCCTTTCTTTAGCTGTAATTGATCGGTCTCCTTTTTGTGCAAATGCTGTTAGATTTAAGGTAACTAACACTGCTACGATTGCAAAAAACTTCATTGATAATTTCATGATACTAAATTTTAAGTGATTAATAAGAAATTGCGTTTTATACTTTATTTCCTTGTTTCTATTGACAATATGCAGGTGATTTATGCTTTTGAAAAGTATATTCAACCCACGGTCAAATTTCACCGAAGAATGGATGGATCTTATCAATAACCCTCAAATTTAAGTGTAAAATCAGTCATTGATAAAATGCTGCGGTTCATTGATGAACTGGATCGAATCATTGACAATACTTTTATATTAGTGAATAATAAATCATCTTTATGATATGAAAGCAGTAAGCAATCAAGGCCTTTTAAAACAAATACTACTTTGGTCGGTGGTGTGGTTGCTAATCGTGTTGTCCCTAACCAATGGGTGGGATCGCTTCCCAAAATCTTTAATTCGAACGACTCCACTCTTTTTGGGCATTGCGATTGTACTGACCGTTAATTTAAAATTTTTACTTCCAAAATTTTTCTTTCAAAAAAAGATAGGATTATATATAGTATTGAGTTTGTTGTTGCTTGGATTGACTGGATTTGTTTTGACACTCGATATTTTTCCTTGGTCAGACCGATTGGTTCGTGGTGGAAAACGACTTTCAGGTCTCAAGGTATTGTCTCGAGTGATGCCGTTTATTGTAACCCTTTTAGGAAGTACACTGATTGAAACTACTCGTTTCGCTAATAGTAAAGAAAAACAAGCCATTCAATCGGATAAGGAAAAACTAGAATCGGAATTGAAATTTTTGAAATCACAGGTGAATCCACATTTCCTTTTCAATGCGTTGAATAATATTTATAGTCTTGCGGTTGTTCAAGCACCTGAGACCCCTGAGAGCGTGATGCAACTTTCTGAGATTCTTCGGTACATGGTTTATGATTCCAATGAAGCTAAAGTGCCCTTAAAAAATGAAATTAATTATATCGAAAATTTTGTAGAATTGCAGTTGTTGAAAGATCGTCAAAAGATGGATGTTCAAATATCGTTGGATAAATCGGCTCCTGATTTGATGATTGCACCGATGTTATTTATTCCTTTTGTTGAAAATGCATTCAAGCATAGTCAAATTGAAAATTTTCAGGGAGGTTACATTCGCATCAATTTGAAGACTGACAATAAGAAAGTAAATTTTCATGTGGTCAACAGTATTCCTGCAAAAAAAATCACTAAAGATAAAGTAGGGGGGGTTGGTTTGAAAAATATTGAAAAACAATTGGACTTGCTTTATCCAAATGAACAACATGAATTAACGATCAATAAAACAACGGAACAATTTGAAGTCATTTTAAAAATAGTAGTGTGATGGATAAAATAAAATGTTTGATTGTCGATGATGAAGAACTTGCTAGAAAGTTGGTAGAAAATTATATCCAACGTTTGCCGCATTTAGAAGTGATTGCAAAATGTGCCAATCCTTTAGATGCAATGCAAGTTTTGCAAAAAGAAAATGTAGATATAATGTTTCTGGATATTCAAATGCCAGAATTGACGGGTATTGAATTTTTGAAAACGTTATCTCAAAAACCACTGATTATTTTAACCACTGCTTATAAGGAGTATGCCTTAGAGGGGTATGAATTAGATGTTGTTGATTATTTGCTCAAACCTTTTCGTTTTGAGAGATTTCTTCAAGCAGTAAATAAAGCCACTAATTTATTAATGAAAGAAATAACTGAAAATAAAACCGTTTCAACAAGTCCTATCAATCCAACACCGCAGTCATCTTCCTTAAAAGATTATATACTGGTCAAATCAGAATTCAAAGTATTCCGAATTTTTCATAAAGATATTTTATACATCGAAAGCATGAAGGAATATGTGGCTTATCATACTGAAGAAGGACGAACGCTTTCTTTAGGTTCGTTAAAAAAATTACAAACAGAATTACCTGCCCAACAATTCATTCGCATCCATAAATCTTATATTGCCAATATTGATCGTATCGCCGCTTTGGAAGGGAATATGGTGCATATTGGGGATCAAAAATTACCGATTGGTGCTAGTTATAAGCAGGAGGTGATGAAGCGGGTGTTTTAGAATTTTGTCAAATCCTTATAGGCATTCAGGATAAACTTGAAGCTAGTTGGAAAGAGCGGTTATTTAATTTTAATGGTCGATGGAAAATAGAATTTTCCTTTTGGCCGCGGTCGAGGCACAGCCTCCACCGAACGTAGGGTAATATAAAATGTCGAACCGAAAAATCCTGAAGGGATGACATAGGCAGGCAAAAAATGGTGCAACCGTTTGATATGAAGAGCAAATCCTATCAACTAAAAAAAGAGCTCCTGTGCCAACCGAAAAGTATTTGCATGTGCATCCACAATCGTCCCAATCTTCTCAGAGTACCCACCACCCATACTGATTGCAACTGGAATGTTATGTAATTTGCAAGTCTCTAGTACAATGCGATCCCGTTCTTTACAGCCTTCCATGGTCATTGAGATTCTACCCAATTTATCAGAAGCCAAAACATCCACACCTGATAGATAGAAAATCAAATCAGGTTGTACAGCATCGATTAAGTTGGGTAAAGTAGTTCGGAGAATTTTAAGGTAAGCTTCATCTTCTGTTTTGTCAGGAACCCCGATATCCAAATCCGATTTTTCTTTTTTGGTAGGATAATTTTTGGCTCCATGCATACTGAACGTAAAAACCCGGTCTTCATTTTCGAAAATCTTAGCAGTGCCATTTCCTTGATGGACATCCAAATCGATGACTAATATTTTTTTGGATAAATTTTCTTTTAAGAAATAATTCGCAGCAATGGCAATGTCATTGAGTAAACAAAAACCTTCTCCTCGATCCGCAAAAGAATGATGGGTGCCTCCTGCAATATTTAATGCGACACCATATTGTTGGGCAAATTTGGCACAATCAATCGTTCCCTGAGCAATGTATCTACCACGTTGAACCAAATCTTCACGTAATGGGAAACCAATGTTGCGAATTTCTTTTTTGGAAAGATTGAGTGTTTTTAATTTTTCCCAATATTCTTTTTGATGGGTCAATAATATGGTTGGTTCTGAAAGTGCTTCGGGATGAAAAAAGTTTTCATCCCGAAGTGTACCTTCGTAAATGAGCTGCTCCGGAAGCAGCTCATATTTAATCATCGGAAATCGATGTCCCTCTGGCAGTTCATATTTGTAAACTGGAGCAAAAGCAACTTTTAGCATTTATCTTAAAATTGCGATATCTCCTGTAAATATTTCAATTTCACCATTTACAAATTCAACTTCAAGAATGTAAACCAGCACTTGTGGATTCAATGGTTTACCTCTTAAATTTCCATCAAAAGAAATGGATGGATCATTTGGCAAGAAGTTTTCTGCTTCATAAACCGTTTCTCCCCAACGGTCATAAATTCGCATAGTTGAAATTTTTGCAACTTCTTGTCCAGCATAAACCGTAATGATATCATTGATTCCATCAGCATTCGGTGTAAAAGCATTTGGTATAAATATATCTCTTGGATTTTCTACAAATAAGGTAATATCTTCTTCTACCACACAACCATTTTCATTAACGGCTACTAAAGTATATTCAGTCGTTTGCATCGGAAGTGAATATGGTGTTAGACAAGTATCACAATCTAAATAAGTAGTATCTGCCCAATAGAATGTATCAATTGTAAAGTTGTACAATGGATTCAGCATGACACTATCTCCTAGAGTCAGTATTTGATCGTCTCCTAAATCAAGGATGGATTCTAATGGATTGTCAACCAGAACTGTTTGAGTTCCTGTGCAATCATTCCCATCTTGAAAAACAATATCATAAGAACCAGCTGCAAGGAATGGAATCGTAAATGGATATCCTAAAACTTGGAAGAACAGTTCTCCATCCAATGAATAATCATAGGGTGGTACTCCTCCTAAAATAGTATCTATCACAATCGAACCATTTTCTTCACCAAAACAGGCTGGCGAAATACCGACAGCATTGGAGAGCGTCAAGCTATTGAAATTATCAGAAACAATAATGGTATCCACTGCTGAACATCCTGTGTTATCATCACTCACTGTAATCACATAGATGCCCGCTTGATCGACCTCAAAAGTTGCCCCAGGTACTTGTGGGAATTGAATGTTGTTATTAGAACTCCATTCGTATACAATTCCAAGTCCTGTAGTTGAATTGTTAGATCCAATGATTACAGATGAACCATCACAAGGTAATTCAATATCTATTCCAGCATCTGCAATTGGATCAATTGTATTTTCTGAAACTACAACCGTTGTATCATTGACACATCCATTTTGGCTATCAACACCTACTAGTATATAAGTTCCACCTTGCGTCACAGTGAGCATACTACTTTCGGTAGTATCAGCAATAGTCGGTCCGACCCAGAAGTTGGTAATTGTATTACCTGATTGTGATTCACTTCCATCTAATTGAATTTGATCGGTGTCACAATCTAAATTTTCAAATGGTAAAACATCAACGATTGGATAATCTACATTGTCAATTATTAAAATACTATCAACATCAAAGCATTGTCCGGATTGTATAATCGTCAAAGTATAAACTCCAGCTTCATCAACTACAATTACTGTATTGTTTTCCTCAATTTGTCCATTAGGTCCTTCCCAAAGCACTGCAATATCAGCGTTGTCTGTGGATACAGAACCATCAATAGTATAAGTAGCGGAGATACAACTTAAGGTGGCGGTATCTTGTAAAATCAATGCTTGAGGCAATGGAATTTCAGTAACGGTAACGGACTCAGTAGCAGATTCACAATTAGAATTCGTATCAAGAATCGTTACTGTATAATTTCCTGCAGGAGGATTGTTATATTGAGTTCCAATTTCTACCAATAATCCCATTCCATCATACCAATTCACTTGGAAGCCAGCTCCTGGATCATCAACTACCAATGGTGCTGGGGTGTCTCCCGCACAATAGCTAATAGGACTTACTCCGGTTGGTGGAGCAGGATTGATGCAAGTACAATCTTGTACAATTGTATTAAACACAATGTTGCAGCCCATTGCATCTGTTACACTTATCTGGGCTGCAGTTTGATTTGGAATATTTTGTATGGTGAAAGTACCATTAAGATTGTCAATTACTGTCAATGGTCCACTTAATTCTAATACTTCATAAGGTGCAGTATTCCCTGATATCGTTATTGTTAAATCATAAAATTCATTCATCGCATCACAATCAAATGCTCCTTGGGTGATAGTGAATAATTCTGGATCTGGACCATCAACACACATGCATAGATCAAAGTCCCAAGTCTCCATCCCGTTTTCACAAATACCGTCATCACAATTTCCTGGATCTTGACAAGTACAAGTTCCGTCATCACAAGTTGCTAGTGAATTATAGTTTGGAGCATTCGGATCTGTACATCCAAATACCGGTTGTGTAACATTACACATACAATTTGTGTCATCCCATACTTCAAATCCATTATCGCAAATTCCATCATCGACACATGGAGTAGGAGGAATACCATCAACACATTGACAATCGATATCATCCCAAGTTTCTAAACCGTTTGAGCAGATACCATCATCACA
>CALFWW010000002.1 GCA_937928575.1 uncultured Saprospiraceae bacterium
TTATACAAATTGTAGTCTATAATTACGGTTATCTTTGAGAATAATTTCCCGATATCTTCGTTAGAAAGCCCTGTCTGCTTGGCGCAGTCAGGCAGGCTCGCCGTAACTAAGGCTATGTCTACATTTTCTGCCTTGATCTCGAAAAATTTTCCTTCCAAATATATCCGCACTTTTAGACTACAATTTGTATTAGATATTTATTGGTTTAAGTAAAGCTAAGTATATAACAAAAAAGCTTTTGGAAACATCCAAAAGCTTTTAGTATTCATCAAATCAAAATTATTATTTTTTTCTACCTCCGTCTAATTCATCTTGCAATTTTTTCAAAGCATCCCACTTTCCTTTTGCAGCAAGTTTGGATTGTTTTGGCCAAGTAGCGGGGTTATGCATTTTATATCTTGGACCAGCTGCGTCCAGTAATACTTGTATTTCTTTTGTTTTCGTCGCTCCAAGTGCTTCCCAAGTTTTGATACCTCCTTTATTCAGAATTTGTTCGATTTTAGGCCCGATCCCTTCGATCTTTTTTAAATCGTCTTTTTTACTTTTCGCTGCTACCTTTTTTGTACTCGGTTTTTTTGAAGCTGTCTTTTTGATAGGCGTCTTTTTTACAACTCTACGAGCGCTATTATTTACTTTTTCGACATTTTCCACTTTTTCTACTTTTTCCTTTTTTATAGCGGCTACTTTTTGAATAGGAGTGGGGGTTTTTTCAACAATCACTTCTTTAATGACTGGTTTTTCTACCTCTACAATTTTTTCAACTTCCACGATTCTTTCAAATGGAACTTCCTTGATTACTTCTACGGGCACCTCCTTTATAATCTCTATTGGTTTTTCAACTTCAACAATTCTTTCTACTTCAACAATGCGATCAACAGGAATTTCTTTAATTACTTCTACTTCTTTGATGACCTCTACGATTTTTTCAAAAGGAACTTCTTTCACGATTTGTACAGGCACTTCTTTGATGACCTCGTAAGGTTTCTCGACTATTTTCTCAACTTCCTTAATGACTTCAAATGGTACTTCGATTCTCTTTTCGACTATTCTGTCAACAGGAACTTCTTTGATCACTTCTACTTCTTTAATGACTTCTACAATCTTGGGTTCTCCTTGAAAAACCCCACTAGCTTGTAAAGCTTCCATATCCATTTGCAGGGAGCTATACTTAGAATTGAGTTGGTTGTAGGAATCATTGGTTTGGTCGTTTGTCAATGAAAGGTTTTGGAGTTGACCTTCCATTTCAATTGAGCGTGTTTTATAGCTGCCAACACTTTTCTCGAGTTCAGCAATTCTCCTATTTTTTCTGGTACCGGCGAAGAAATGCCAAAACAACCAACCTAGCAACCAAGCACCTAGCAACATTAACAAGATTTCCATGGTGTGGTCTGAAAAGGATCGCATTCCGGGACCTTTAGTTATACCTTGATAAAATAAATTGATACCTATCATAAATAGTTTAGTTATGGTTTATTTTATTATTTGAACAACAACTCTTCTGTTTTCCAATCGCCCCAATTCAGTCGCATTTGATGCAATTGGATTTTTTTCTCCTTCGGTTCTTGTTATTATTTTTTTCGATTTGATTCCTTTAGCTTTCAATAAATCCCGAATCATTTTAGCTCGTCTTAGTCCCAATTTTTCATTTCCAGAAGCGGCTCCTTGACTATCGGTGTGACCAGTAAGTACTACTTTTTCTTTTGATTTTTTCAATCGTTTTGCCAACTCGGTCAGGTATTCATCGATTCTTGGGGATTCAATTTTCTCGACTGAATTGTAAGGAAAATAAATCAGTGCTCTATCATCAAGCTCTAGAACTTCACCAGCACCACTTTCTTCTTTTTTAATTTTTTCGACTTTCTCACTTTCTGTCCATTTAAAAGATGCCCCGGGCCAAGTACCTCTTCGCATTGCTTTCTTTTCGGTGATTTTTGTTCCTCTCGTTTTAATCCGTTCTTCTGGAAGGTCCTCTAAGAAAAGTTCTTTTATCATATTCGCTCTTGCCAACCCCATGTTATCGAAAGTGCTCGTGTTATCTTCACTTTTGGTGTAGGGGCCTGAAATTACTAACAAGTTGTTTTCGGATTTATCTTCGAGGATTTGATTTTTTAGTTTTTCAAATTTTTTGTTGGTGATTGGCTTCGCATCTTCCCACGCAAAAAGTAATGGGCCTTCGTCATTAGTCTTCTCAACAACAGGTTTTATCACTTCTCGCTTGCAACTGTAACCCACTTCTTTGATCGGGCAGGTGTACCAATATTGACAAGCCCAAAACCATAGTCCAGTTAATCCAAGTATCATCCACGTACGTGATGTCATAATTCAAAAATTTTAGCTTTGAATATTTTTTAAATATTGATACAAAATTGAAATCAAAAATGATGGCACTTTAGGTCGCAATTTGTATAGAACACGATAATAGTTAAGAGATTTTAGTCTCCATAGTCTGTTTAGTGGCGGCTAATATAATAAAACATTGGTGGGTGTTCATTATTTAAAAGCAATTTATTGCTTTCACACTCAATAGAATACGTATTGCAATTGAAGAATTACTTTAAGAAATTGCTATTTGGTGAGTCCTTCAAATAACCAATCCGCTAAGGCTTGTCGATTGGATTCTAAAATAAAGCGCTTTTGGTCATTTGGATTTTTAATATTTCCCAACTCAATATATACGGAAGTTGGTTTTGTTTCCCTTAAAAGATGTAAATCTCTTGGTGTGACTGTTCCACTGTATGAACCATTTGCACGATGTTTTTTATATTTTTCTTTTATCACTTGATGCATTTTTAGAGCACGGTTTTTCCCTTTTCTGCTTTCTGGCAAATGATAGAAAAACACATCTGCACTCTGTCTTACACTTCTTGAATCTATATGAACAGAGATGACGGTTTGATCTTTTAAACCTTGTCGGTCATGTTTGTAAAAAAGCTCATTGATTGCATCTGAACGTTGAAATAAACGCTTCTTTTGATTCCACGGCAACTTTTTCCCACCCCAACATTTTTCATCTCGGTCACATTTGAGGTACTTACCCGAACGCAAACCATCATTTTCATCACGGGTAATCATGTAAGCAATTGCACCATGTTCCAACAAATTGCGCACGATTCGAAGAGAAACATCATAGGCATACTCGTCTTCACATAGTTGATGACCAGCTCGGTGACCAACTGCTCCAGAATCAGGACCTCCATGTCCACTGACGACATAATAAACTTTATTTCTGAGCTTGTTACTTTTTAATGGGATATACCCATGCTTTTCGCCAAATATTTTAAAAAAACGTTGTCCACTCTTAATCGGTGGAGGTGGAGTAAGATCAACAATTTCTTCTGCTTTTTTTATTGGTTCTTTCTTTTTGGGTTTGGTTGTATTGTTATGTTTTGGTTTATTTTCTACGATATCATCTGAGACTGATTCATCAATTTTTATCGATGGTTTTTGATTTTCCTTGCAATTGATTAAATGATGTGGCACCCAGATGATCTTACTAGCCGAAATCGTTTGTTGACGCAATCCATTTTTACGATTCATTTCATTATAGTCCTTGATAGCAGTTGCAGTCGTCCAATCATTCCCCAAGCCAAGAGAAGACCGAATTGTTTTGCCATCAAAATCGTGAATGCTGACGGGAAGTTTGTAAGATTTGCCAGCCATTAACTTAGATTTGGAATTGAGACCATTGAGGTCATAAAACTTCTTAAAATTGCAGTTGTGAGCAGTCAATTCATATCGCTTTAATAGCTTGTGAATATGATCACCTACTCTTGCTTCGACGGTATGATAATAAGCTGTTTGAGCAGACAAGAAGTTGCCGCAAATAAAGATTAGAATAAGTACTTTAAAAAACCTTCTCATAGTGCTAGTTGATCAACTAAACGAAATAAAAACAGCATTTATTTATTCATTATTGTGAAACGACAAGGTGTGATAAGAAAATATATATTTAGTGAATGGTATCTTGCTATTTAAGAAGTTTTCAAACTATTTGCTTTTTCATGATCTGCTAAGAATTTTGCCAATCCACTATCCGTCAATGGATGCTTCAAAAGCCCCATAATTGAACTCAGTGGACAAGTAACAATATCAGCACCAGCTTGAGCTGCGTCTACTATATGCTTAGCGTTACGGATACTTGCAGCTAGAATTTCTGTTTCGTATTGCTGCACTGCATAAATCTCCGCAATTTGTTCAATTAAAGAGATTCCATCCCAACCTGTGTCATCAATTCTTCCAATAAAAGGGGATAAGTAAGTAGCGCCTGCTTTTGCTGCCAAGATTGCTTGGCCAGCTGAAAATACTAAGGTACAATTTGTACGAATTCCATTATCAGTAAACCATCTGATTGCCTTTACGCCATCCTTAATCATTGGTACTTTCACGACTATATTAGGAGCGATTTGAGTTAGTACTTTACCTTCATCAATAATTCCTTTGAAATCAGTTGAAATCACTTCTGCACTCACATCACCATCCACGATTTCACAAATCTTTGCATAATGCTTCCATACATTTTCTTTTCCTGCAATTCCTTCCTTCGCCATCAACGACGGATTTGTCGTACAACCATCCAAAATTCCAAATTCTTTGGCTTCTTTTATTTGATCAAGATTGGCAGTATCAATAAAAAATTTCATGAAAATATAATTTTAATTTTGATGGTAAAAGAGCAATTCTAATAATTGCTTAGGGTAAATTAAAAAGGCAAGGAATCATATCGCACCGCTACAACTTTTTACCCTTGCTGCATTTCTGCCCTGGGGGAATTCAAAAGGAGCTAGTCGTATGACCCTCACCAGCTGCAAATGTAGATTTTTTTGGGAATAAATAGGAAAAAATTTTACATTTTGAATTTTGACACGCTATATATGTTCATATAAATTTATATTATCTTTGAATATTTAGAACCCAATCCATAAAACATGAAATATTTTATATCCTGTCTTTGTATTTCCTCATTCCTGATTTTCTCAGTTCATGCCCAGCAACTAGTGTCAACAGAATTGCTTCAAAGCTATACAATTGAAGAGTTAAACCAATTGGCTGAAGACAATGGGGTACCTACTTTTTTATTGAGTCCAGCACTTGAAGTTGATTATTATAGAGTGACTTATCATACGGAACATCCACTAAATGGCACCATCATAGCAACTGGTGGTATGGCAGTACCAAAAAATATTTCATGTGCTGTCCCATTAGCTAGTTACCAACATGGTACTTCTTCCAATAAAACGGGTGTCCCTAGTTATCAATCGTCGGAGTCAATAATAGGTATATTATTCGCTTCTACCGGGTATCTGGTCATTTTACCCGATTATATTGGTCTAGGTGATTCTCCTGGAATGCATCCATATGTACATGCAGATACAGAAGCACTTTGTGTGGTTGACATGATTCGTGCGACCAGAGAGTTTGCTGAGAATGATCCGGTGAGAATGAACGATCAAATTTTCTTGTTCGGATATTCACAAGGCGGACATGCAACTATGGCGGCTCACAAAACCATTCAGGAGGAATATGCCGATGAGATGTGGGTAACTGCGTCCAATCCAATGTCTGGACCTTATGATATTTCAGGTGTGCAGACTGATATTTTGTTGAGCGGTGAGCCGTACGCAACACCAAGTTATCTTCCGTATGTGATGATTGGATTCAATGCCGTTTATGGAAATTTATATACGGATGCAAGTGAGGTTTTCGCTTCGCCATATGACGAAACTTTACCCCCATTATTTGATGGAACGCATGGTACAGGATTCATAAATTCTCAATGTGATCCGGTTGTAGCAAATATGATTGAACCTGGTGTGTATGCAGATTTTTTAGCCAATCCTGAAACCCATTTTTTCAGGGTTGCATTAAGAGATAATGATGTTTATGAATGGGTTCCAGAATCTCCGGTCAGAATGGTTTACTGCACCAATGACGAACAGGTCGTTTATACGAATGCATTGATCGCGCAACAGTATTTTGAGGATCAAGGGGTCACCATTACGGAAGCTGTGCAATTAGGTGAAGGAGATCACGCTGATTGCGTAACACCTGCATTACTCACTGGAATCCAATATTTTGATAATTTAAAAACGACCGATAATGGTTTTGTAGTAACTGCCGAGATCAATGAGTCCGAAAGCAACAACGGGTCAATCGCCATTACAATCGCAAATGATCCTGGGAATTTAGATATTCTATGGAGTAATGGCGAAGCAGGCGTTTATGAAATTTCAAATTTAACACCAGGGCAATACGCTGTTGAAGTTACGGATGAATTTGGTTGTACACAAAACATTTTTTACGATGTGATGATGTCAGTAGACACGGAAGAATTAGCAATCAATAATTTGAAAATTTATCCAAATCCTTCTACGGGTATTTTCAATATCGAAACCCCGAATAATGAAAATGGCGGTATCATCAGTGCCTACACAATAGATGGCAACATGGTCGCTATGCAAATTTCTCAAAACTCCGGAAGTACTTTGTTTGACTTATCTGACTTTCCTTCAGGAACTTATTTTTTAGAATTCAAAGGAACCAAAACCTATAAAAGTAGCGTAGTAGTTGCTAACTAAAAAGAACCAAAATTTTACTTTAAAAAAAACCAATTTCGAATTACTTGAAATTGGTTTTTTTTTATTTTGTTAATGTCTCCTCTTAAAATAATCAGAAAAGATATTTTATTATATTAGACAAACTAAATTCCAATGAAAGCCTTTCACCTCCTCTTCATTTATTTATTCTTAATGACCAATCTTACGGGACAAGATAATTATTGGACCACCGACATTGCAACCATTATTTACAACAACTGTGCGTCATGCCATCATGATGGAGGAATTGCCCCATTCAGTTTAATGTCATTTTAAGAGACCATTCTTTTTGTAGATGAAATTCATCATGTAATTGAAGACCCATTCCTGCAGGTTCCATTCTTAAAAGTGAAGGAGTTTATGACAACACCTTAAACAATCATGACAACCAAAATAATCCACCGATTACCGTATCTAGAGGTCCGACGACGGATGACGAAATGTTTTTGTGTTACTTTATTTTTGCAAACTATGAAGCTGGTGATGAAAACATACTATTAGATAGTACACTGATTGCAACCAATACTTTAGCATTTAATCATCAAGAAAATTGGAACCTTTTCCCAAATCCAACGGATGATAAAATTCACTTATCAGGAATACTGTCCGAAAATTCATTAGTTCGATTCCGAATTGTCGACCATTTAGGCAAAACAGTGATGCAAAAGAAGCGCAGCAATAATTCAAGCTTTTGGGATGAAACCTTCGATGTCCAAAATCTGAAGCCAGGGATTTATTGGATTGAATGGGAAGGTGCATGGAAAACCTATTCCAGCAAATTTGTCAAGCTATAATTCGTTCATTTACTGTTAGAAAATTCATGTGAAGAAACACTGAAATAGTGCTGATTTAGATTAAAAAACGAACAAAACAAATATTTAACAGTTGAAATATAATTTACCTCATAAATGATAATTTATAGACAATCAATTGCTTGAGACATTTAAATTAACATATATATATAATATAGTTACTGCCAGCTTCTTCAATGTTTTTTTATGGCAGAGAAATATCCTAATTTCGCGCCAACAAATTATAATCGAATGTAGCTAATACCTACCAACGATTTACAACTAGAGATATAGAATCTAAATTTTAAGACCATAAAACTAATTGGTAAGGCTTTTTATTGACCCGTTTAGAGATTAGACAATTGTTCTCACTGATCGATTCTAAGTAATTAGATCGTGCTTTCCGTTATAAAAAAGGCTTTCCAATAAAAACGATTCCCATGAAATTATTATTCAATTTCTACAAAAAGAAGTATGCAATTACAATGTTGTTTTTTGCAATTTCCATCATCTGTATTCATGCAAACCAACCGGATCCTGACTACAACACAAACAGGATTTCCATTTCGCAAGCAACTTGTTTTTCTGAACCAATATGCAATGCAGGAATGATCACTAACGGCTGCAGTATCTGCGCTGGTAGTGCCGAACTTAACAATCCAATTGCAAACGCAATCGATTTTTCACCTGCAACTTTTTGGCAATCAGAACCTATCACTATTGAGACTGATTGTAACGCCCACAAAAATGAAGAAATCATTATCGATTTGGGTGCGCAAAGATGGGTGGAAGCCATACAATTGTACTACTGGCAGAATGCATGTAGCTGCAATACAGATAATATAAAAACAAAAATTTACGCTTCAAATGAACAAAATAATTGGGGTACTGCCATCGCTGTTTTTGATTTTGAAACAGAACTAAAAACCAGAACTTATTCCAATACAAATGCTATCCAAGCTAGATATTTCAAAGTAATCATGGATGGCTGCCCAACTGCCTGGGAAAAAGTAAAATTAAATGACATTAAAATTTTTGGAATTACTGGTGATTGTTCGGATGATTATTTCGACAACTACTTGATTTCAAAAGATGTCAATCCTGACAATTTGTTGACTGAAGATCTAGGACCTAGTCCTTACTCTTACAGCGGCATGATTGGGATAAATGCAGGTCCGGAATGGGATTGTTTTTATAGCCCCAATTCTTATTGTGGCCCAAATCCATTTAAGGGAATGTTTTCTCACGTCAGAAGTTTTCACTTGATGGAAAAAGATTACCAGAATCACAATTCACCGTGGGAGGGAGGATGTATGCCTTGCGAAGAAGTAAATGCCTCTCAGTGTACGCCTGCACAAAGAGGTGACTTAGGTCCTTTAAGAATTGGATTAAATGGTGGTGTAGGTTTATACAAATTAAGATATGAACATTGGAAATGGGATGGATTTACAGACATCCAAGCATCCTTAGAAGCTATCAATATGTACTGCGAACCTGGTGCCAGACAATTTCCTCAAAAATGGTGGGATGAAGCAGAGTGGGGAGGAATGGGTAATGTTTACAACAATGCAAAAGCGTACGGAAAAGTTTTTGCTGAAGAATTTTGCCCAAATGATTGGGATTGTTTAGTCCGTCATTTGGAAGTCGGAAACGAGCCTTGGCAATACGCAGATCCTTGCTTTTATCAGGAATTGATTAAAGGAGTTATTGACGGTGTAAAAGAACATTATGAAGCACAAGGAATCTATGACCCTAACAATTGGCCGATGAAGATACTACCTGGTGCCTTCCAAGCCTTCCGGGATGATATTGTTGTGGTCGATTTTGAAACTTGTGACAAATTCACTTATTGTCCTAATCGTTATGATTTCATCGGAGACAGAATACCAAAAAGTTATTTGCCGTACTTAGCAGGTGTGAGTGTACATCCGTATGCTTTTGGAACGGATAACAAACTAGATGTCATTCCAGAAGCACCAGCACATCAGTCAGAGCTTCCACGCTTCAAAAGTATGATCCACTGGATGAATGAAAATATGCCTGGGAAGAAAGTTTTTGTTTCCGAAATCGGATATGATAGTTATGCCGTTGGTCAAATCGCACAAGGTATTTACATGCTTCGTTCTATTTTATTGATGGGGAAACATCATGTTTACAGAACTTCAATGTACACTAGTAGAGATCAAGTTGGAAATCCAGGAAGTCCAGATTGTTTTGCGGATGGACTCTACAATACTTCTGGATTATTGACAGACTTTCAAGGACCGGATAACGAAGCGTGTTTTCCTGCTGCCAATTCTCCAAAAGTTATTTACCATGTCATTAAGGAGACTTTGTCATTGCTTAACAACAAACACTACTTTGCTTCAGTCTCAGAAACTAATGATGCTTATGCTTATCTAGTCGGAGATAATGATGCGCAGAAAGCAACACATATTGTAGCATGGAAACCAGTAAATTTGAATAAAAGCGATGAATATGATGAATCTGATATGTACGATTTATCAACTGCTGTTTCTCTTCATATTCCTGAAGGCTACATCTTGTCAGGTGAGCCCGTACAATGGATAGATGGAGTGGATGGAAATATTTACGAAGAATCCATTCCAAATATTTTGGGAGGAATAAACGTAAAATTAGCAGGTTGCCCGATTTTAATTCCAATAACATACGATCCGAATGCAACAAATCCAAGCACTAATCCTTTATGTAGCGACGGGATTCAAAATGGAGATGAACAAGGAGTAGATTGTGGAAGTGCTACATGTAATTTGGCTATCGGTCAATATGCAATTCAATCTTGCACAGAACAAGGAGGTTTTGCAAATCGTGCAGTTGATGGAAACACAAGCGGGCAATTTTATCAAGAATATTCTGTATCTCAAACATGTTGGCAAGACAGCCCTTGGTGGCAAGTTGATATCGGCGGAAACAAAGGAATTGCATCTATCAATATTTGGAACAGAACGGATGGAAACCAAGAATATTTATCTGACTATTGGGTCATTTTATCTAGTGAACCAATACCCAATCTTCCAGTTTATGAAATTGTAAATTTACCAAACGTAACTTCCTATTATCAATCTTCAATTGCTGGTGCACCGACAAGTATTCCAATAGAATTTTCAGCAAGATATATACGTATACAAAAAGTGAATCCTGGATTCTTGGGATTAGCTGAAGTTCAAGTAATACGTTCATGTGCTATCGGTCCTTGTGCTCCTGCGGGAACTCCTTGTAATGATGCTGATCTGTTGACAGAAAATGATACCTGGGATGGCAACTGCAATTGTACTGGAGAGGTGATAGACTGCCAAGCCAACTACGCATTAAATCAAGCAGCTAGTCAGTCTTGTACGATACAGGGAGGAACGGCGGACCGCGCAGTGGATGGTAATACAAATGGCAGTTTCTACGAAGACTTTTCAGTCAGTCAAACTTGCTGGCAAGATTTGGCTTGGTGGGAGGTAGATCTAGGACAAGTAAGAAATATTGGCGGTATCCAAATTTACAATCGTACGGATGGTAATGGCGATCATCTCAAAAATTACCATGTTCTAGTTTCCGATAATCCCTTTCAAACACAAAACTTGTGGCAAACTTTGTCACAATGGGGCGTTAGTGATTATTTCGAAAATGAAATCGCAGGATCACCTTCAAGTATTCCAATTGGCAGATCAGGAAGATACATTAGAATTCAATTGCAGAATCCTGGTTTTATATCCTTGGCGGAAGTAGTCGTATTGAGAGATTGTGCGGACCTGGGTTGTCCAAACGTGGGTACACCTTGTGATGATGGAGATTATCAAACTGAAAATGATATTCAGGATGGCTTCTGCAATTGTATTGGAACTGAAATCGAGTGCGATGTAAATCTAGCCGCTTTCAAACCTACCGAACAATCTTGTCTATTCCAAAATTATACCTCTAATCTAGCAGTTGACTTAAACACGAGTCCTGGTAATGGTGCGCAGACTTGTGATCTTCAACCAAATCCTTCTTGGCAAATTGATTTAGGAGCCAACTACAATATTGATCACATAAATATTTATCAGAAGGATTCCAATGAGCTGCTAAATTTGCAAGACTACCATATTTTTGTTTCTGATAATCCATTCTTAGGTTGGCTTTTCCAATACACGATCACTCAATGGAATGTCACGAGCTATCATAACAAAGGAATTGCAGGATTTCCAACTACAGTCCCCATTGGACGAACTGGAAGATATGTACGTGTCCAAAATCAATCAGGTGGATATTTATCGATCGGTGAAATTGAAATCATTAAATCTTGCCAAAATGAAAATTGTGAGCCTGCAGGTACTGCTTGTGATGATTTTAATCCAAACACAATGAATGATCGTTGGGATGGGTTTTGCAATTGCTATGGTAGTACATCTGAGTGTAGTGAAAATGTTGCGCTAAATAAACCAGTAAGACAATCGTGTCCTGAAAATGGAATGTTTGGATTCAATGCCGTGGACGGAAATACCAATGGAGATCCTGCGGGTGGTTCTCTTGCTGAAACCTGTTCTATGAAGTCTCCATTTATCGAAATTGACCTTGGCGCTAAATATTCGATAGATAAAATTAATGTTTATAACAGAACAGATGCAGGTGCCGCTTGGTTAAATAATTTTCATGTTTTTGTTTCTGACAATCCAATTTTAGGAACACAATTACACTTCGCGGAAGTACAATGGGCGGTCGATGATTATCACCAGACTTGGCAAGCAGGTTACCCATCATCTTTCGATGTGAACAGGTCAGGAAGATACGTGAGAATTCAAAATCATAGTGTCGACAAATTATCGGTTGCTGAAATTGAAGTAATAGCATGCATTCTTGAAGAACCTCCAGCAAGCCAAGTAAATCAAACAAGAGAAGATGGACTGGCTGACGAAGAAAATATTGAAAGCAAAAAAGAAGGTCAAGTGAATTTGATGAATGAACTATCTGTTTTCCCAAATCCAGCTAACGATCATATTTTTGTCGAGCTAACTACATGCTACGGAAGTTCTGCAGAAATAAAAATCTTGAATAATGTAGGTCAGGAAATAATGAGAGAACGTATAGAAACCATATCAGCAACACCAGTTGAAATCGAAACAAATCAATTAACAAATGGTGCTTACTATATGAATATTATTGTCGATGAAAACACTTCTTACAACATGAAATTTGTCATTCACCGATAGATTTGTTTTTAAAATTAGATACTAGCATTTTTAGGTACACGGTCCAAACTGTGTACCTTTTTTTTATCTACATTAGAAGTTGGTTTTGCTAAATTCTTTAAATTTCCATACCGATACTTTTTTGAAAAAAGCGGCATTGCGAGAAAAGCAAAAATAACAATCAATCCACCACAGATAGCGTCGAGCCAAAAATGATTAGCAGTTGCCACGATCACTAATAAGACAAAAGTTGGATAAATAAAAACACCAATGCGCATAAAAATATTCTTACTTAACAAGAAAACAACAACACCAATTAACAATGAAGTGCCGTAATGCATCGAAGGCATCGCAGCATATTGATTAAATAGGTACGATAATTTTCCTTGATAAATATTTACATTCGAAATGGTCAATAGTGTATCAATAAAACCAACTTCATTCAACATCCGGGGTGGTGCACACGGAAAACCAATAAAGAAAAAGATGGTAATGACGTTTGCGAAAATAAACCCATTCCTAATATAAAAGTAGAATTCTTTATAGTTGCGGTACAACCATATAAAGAAAATCACCATTGAGGGAACATGAACTCTTATGTATATTTGGTTGAGAAATTGTATCAATGCTGTTTTATCAAGAAAGTATTTTTGGACGGCAATTTCATTGAAAATACCAAGTGATTTTTCCCACTCAATTACACGATACGCATTTTCAAAAGCAGTACTTGCATCACCGATTGCTACAAATCTCGAAATTTTATAGAAAACTAAAAAGGCAACAAATATTACAAATTCTTTGAATCCAGATTGCTTGGTCCAGCTAAATTTAATATTGTCTTTTAGGATCTTCCTGAAATTTATTCTAGCAGCTTCACTTCGCATGTGATAAGCCAGATAACAAATTCCTAATATGATGGGTATCGTTATTTCCATTCCTCTTCTGCTTGGGTAGTTGTTTTCTCAAAATTAATACGCTAAATTAATAAAGACTGTCACTACTACCCAAAATGTCTTCTATTTTTCTTGGTTCTGATTTTTGTAAAGGTCTAAACGTGTAATTTCAGACATTTCTTGCTTTAAATTGAAGGATTGCTTCCTAAAAAGACGGATGAAAAAACACGGTTTATTTCTTAGGGACAAAGCGACCAGGCACAAAATACAAAGAGCTCGTAATTTTTAACCTGCCTGACGGCAAAGTCAGCACATGGCTCACAAAGAAACAAAGACTTGCGCTGAGCGTAATCGAAATACCGCGTAATAGTTCTTGTTTCGTGAATTTTCTTACACAGATGTAACAGATTCCTCAGTCCATTTTTGAATTACTCGGTCTTAGGAATAATCTCCGTAGCCTTCCCAAAATGATCTACAAAAGCTTGCATCTGTTCCGCCAATTCTTTGTTAGAAGTTGCTTTGTAGTAAGTATCTGCAATCGCACGAAGCGATTGAAAAATAAAACGATCCATTTCAACTACTTGCATTTCTGTGGTCCACAAATCAATCTTCATGGTATCTTTTGTTTCTTTGTCGAACAAAGATAAGAGCATCGCTTTACAAGGTTGCAATTCCTTTTGATTTGGATTGTCGGTGGCTTGCCAATGCATTTCGACAGGGACTCCTTCTTTATTTAATCCGACTTGAATATTGATGTTGGTTTTTTTCTCTACCGTATTATCCATTTTTCTTTTTTTGATATTTAATTAACGAGGTTTCTTTTTTCGCTAATTCGTGTAAATAATGTGAGGGATAAATATAAATGCCTTTTTCAATCCCTTGTGCTGCCAATAACATGGACTTCGCAACACTTTTTGCTTCTACTGGTCTATACTTATTCAAAGCGCCATCCGTGATATGATCAATTCCTTTACCGACAAATTTAGCGATTTCTTCACCCAATCTGAATTCTTTTCTTTGACCAAGCAGTAGGGAAGGTTGAAAAATATGAAGTGCCCAAAAGTTTAATTGTCGCAATGCATTTTCTACTTCTCCTTTCACTTTATTGTAGAAAAAATAGGATTCCGCATCCGCATTGACCGCAGATACCAATAAAAATTGACTGACTTCATTTGCCGAAGCCATCCTGGCAATTTCAGTAGGATAAATTAAATCGATCTCAATAAATTTCTTCTTGCTTCCAGCCTTTTTGATGGTCGAGCCAATGCAGTAAAACAAATCATCACCTTTAATCAATGTTATATGTTCTCGCAAATTTGAAAAATCAATAACATGTTGTTTAATTTTTGGAGAATGATATCGTTTTTCCTTTCGATTGAATACGTGAATTTGATCATAAATAGAAGAGGCGACCAATTCCTTTAAAAGTTGACTTCCCACCAAACCAGAAGCACCAAATATGAGCGCAGTTTTATTATGTTTTACAATCTCCATTGAAGGTGCAAATATAAGACTTCAGTTTAGATATCGGGTACATCAGATGAGGATATCATCACTCCCTCACAATACCAGAAATATAAGAGACCGAATAACCACCCCAGATTCCCAAACCTCCTTCAATATTTGATTCAATTCTGGTGTAATTCGAAAAGGGACCTTGGTTCAACGCATTAAATTCTAAGGTATTCCAAAATTTAAAATGTGCTTCATCTAAATTAGCCCATTTAATGGTTGCGGTATCACCTTCTGTAAATAATCCAAAAGTTATCGGATCAAATTCCGCATCTCTTGGCTCTGCTTTCGCTAGTGGAAATTCAAATGCCAAGCCATCGAAAAAGCGATCATCTGTGACAGAAGAAACATTGGCCAAGATGGGTTCATCATTTATTTGTGTCCAATACCGATAGAAGTTGGCTTCATTGGGTATGTCATTAAAAAAACAACGTAATTCCAACAAACTATCTACACCCAAATTCGGTAATCTAACAAAGTTGATACTATCTAATGGAGCATGGTTTGGAATCGTTGTGGTCGCGGTCAAAATTTTATCTCCAGTATCAATTTCGAGCTCATAGGTTTTACCAATTTCTCCCAACATTTGAAAGGACAAATCTACATACACACAAAAGTTGATTTCTATGCTGTCCAATTCCAAACCAAAAAATTCTACTACTAATTCTTTTTGCTCATCTGTCAATTCATCCAAGCAAACTTCTTCTAACGTGGTTTGAAAATCGCCATTATCGACCGTCACAATTGCATCATGAACATACAAATCATTGACGGCATCCAAACTGATTTCAGAATTGAATCCAAAACTTTTTGTCAAGATCAAATAGGGTGGAGTCGGTTCTTCTCCTCCTTCTATATAGCCTTCGACTACATATTGTTCGACATCGGTCGTCACGATATCTGGTTCAAATTCCGTTTCACAGGAAACAAAAAAAGTAGCTATCAAAAGGAAGAGAAATATTCTAAGTTTGATCATTTTTGATTCCATTTAAAATTCCAAGTAACAGATGGGATGATGGGAAATAACGATACCTTGAAAGCACTTGCTTTACCCGTCCCTGCTTCTAAATCCGTTTCAAAAGCATTGTAAACAAAGGACGGATTTCTTCTGTTATAAACATTATAGACAGAAAACGTCCAGAAAGATTTAAAGTTTTTGGTCGTCTCTGGCTTTGGCGTATACGTCGCTGAAAGATCCAATCGATGGTAGGCATCTAATCGTTGACTATTGCGATTGCCATATTCTATATTCAAATTTTGTTCAATAAAGTAGAGACTTTTGACGGGTGTAAAGGTATTGCCTGTTCCATAAACGAAAGCTGCTCCGAAATCCCATTTTTTGCTTTTGGTATAATTTGCAACAATTGATAAATCATGTGTCCGGTCAAATCTTGCGGGATAAACTTCTCCATTTTGAATATCAGGGAAGATACGCTCGGTCCTGGAAAGTGTATATCCTATCCATCCATTTAACTTCCCTTTTCGCTTTTTTAGGAATAATTCAACACCATAAGCACGTCCTCTTCCAAAAACAAATTCATTTTCTACATCTAAAGTTGGATCGTCAACAAAATTTTCGCGATAATCAATTTGGTTTTGTAAATCTTTGTAGTAGACCTCAACTGAAGTTTCATACAAATCATTTTTCAGATTTTGAAAATACCCCAAAGCATATTGAATACCTCTTTGTGGTTTGATAATTTCGCTACTTGCTACCCACAAGTCTGTCGGCAATGAACTGGTAGAATTGGAAACCAAATGGATGTACTGATTATTAATCGTCAATCCTGCTTTTAAAGAAGTTCGCTCGTTTAATTTAACTCGGGTACTAAATCTAGGTTCCAAACCCGTATACGTTTTTACTCTTTCGAAGTTATCATATTCTATTCCATCAATCTTCGAAGTGTACGGACCCACTTGAGAAAATAACGAACCACGTAGCCCGACATTGACACTAAATTTATCCGAAATTTTGAATTCATCCAAAATGTAAATAGCGGTTTCATTGGCATATCTTGATGGTG
Source organism: uncultured Saprospiraceae bacterium (assembly GCA_937928575.1). Lineage (GTDB taxonomy): Bacteria > Bacteroidota > Bacteroidia > Chitinophagales > Saprospiraceae > CALDGQ01. Next base: position 16,991 of record CALFWW010000002.1, read on the forward strand.
GATTGATTTCAAATTCAACTTCACCTGAGGTCGCATTCAAAATGTTAGGAGTCAGTTTATGGTAGGTATAATTCACACCAAATTTCAGTGAATGTCGAGGAGAAGCATAATAATCAAAATCAATTTTACCATTCCAATCCCTGACACCAGAAAATAAATTGAATGTAAACTCACTCTGACTCCCATTGAAACCAAAATCATAATCATTATAAATGGCGGAGATATTCATGAATAATTTAGATGAAAACAAATGATTCCAACGTAATGTAGCCGTCGCATTTCCATAAGGCATCCTAAAACCAAACCCTCTCGCTTCAGAATTATAATTCAAAACATCTCGTCCAAAATAAGCACTCAAATAAATACGATCCTTATCCGAGAAGCGATAATTTATTTTCGAATTAAAGTCATAAAAGAAATAATTAGTTCCTTCAAAATTGGTACCTTTCAAAGCAGGTTGCGCTAGGTCAAAAGCATAGGTACGTCGACCTGATACAATAAACGAACTCTTTTCTGGTACAATCGGTCCTTCTATTGTCAATCTTGAAGCAATCAATCCAATTCCTCCAGTTACCCCATATTTTTTATTATTACCTTCCTTCATTTGTATGTCCACAACAGAAGATAGCCGTCCTCCATAATTCGCAGGCATTCCACCCTTTATTAGGGTCGTATTCTTGATGGCATCTGCATTAAAAACAGAAAAAAAGCCTAGCATGTGACCAGAATTATAAACCACCGCTTCATCTAAAAGTACCAAGTTTTGATCAGGACCGCCTCCACGTACATAAAAACCGGAATTTCCTTCACCTGCTGATAAAACACCAGGCAGTAATTGTATTGTTTTCAAAATATCGACTTCTCCCAATAAAGCAGGTAGTCTTTTGACATTTTCCATCCCCAATTCGACCGTTCCCATATCCGTGGATGCTACATTTTTGTCTTTTTCTTCAGCAGTAACGACTACTTCCTCAATGGTAATTCCTTCTTTCAATTCGACATTTTGTAAAACATCTTGTTGTAAATCAATTTCCAATGTTTCATCTGCATAACCCAAGTATGAAAATTTGAATTGATACTTCCCTTTGGGCAAGGAAAGCGAATAAAAACCATACGCATTGGTCGTAGTACCCATTGTTGGATTACCGGCATCGAAAATGTTGGCACCAATTAAGGTTTCTCCAGTCTTAAGATCTTTTACATATCCGTTGAGGGTATATTTTTCTTGAGCAGAGAGAAAATTCATGAAAATTCCCATGAAAAAAATGCACAAGAAGTATTTGCTGTTCATTCTGTGTTTTGTTAAAATGTTCGATACTTATATTACAACATATGTTTACAAAAAATTGTTTGCTAAAGCGAATTTAATACTTGAATCAATGATGTTGTACGTTTGTATTTTGGGAAAGCAAAAATAGGAAATAATTCGAGTTGAAATAGATAATTTCTTGTTGACGATCACAAGTACATTGCGGAGAAAAGAATCATGCAATTAGTTGAAATCTTGTCCGTATATTGCCGCTTCCTGATCCATACAACATGAAAAAATACATCAGTAAATTTAAGTACTTCACAATCGGAACGATACTGCTTCTGGTATCATCCAATCTTAATTGGTATGGGGATTACTGGCAATCAATTTTGGAGTCAGATGCCAAAGGATACTACGCATATTTACCTGCCACTTTTGTTTATCAAGATTTGAATTTTGGTTTTTTTGATAAAATAGAGAAGGAAAAATATTTCAATGAAAATCTATTTTTTGATTATCGACATCAGGTACATGGAAAAAATGTCAACAAATATTATTGTGGCACCGCGATCATGCAAACCCCATTTTTTTTGATCGCACATTTGCTGACCAAAATTTCAGGAGGGGACGCTGATGGGTATTCTAAGCTCTATATGATTGCTGTTAATTTGGCGGCCATATTTTACCTACTGGTTGGACTATTTTATTTTGAAAAAATCTTGAAGAACTTTGCAATCAATGCTGTAAACATACTGTTAATTGTTTTCTCAATGGTTTTTGCGACCAATATTTTTCTATACGCTGTAGTCGACCCTGGAATGTCTCATATCTATTCGTTTTTTTGCTTTACCATTTTTATCTATCATGGAATTGAGTATTTCAAAGACTTAAAGACAAGTCGGCTATTTTTAATAGCTTTTTTACTAGGTCTCATTATTTTGATACGACCGGTAAATGGGTTATTACTCTTAAGTCTTCCTTTTTTAGCTGGTAGCAGCGAACAATTTGTAAAAGGTGTGTTATATTTATTTAAAAACCCACTTGTCTTTTTAACATGTTTCCTCTTATTTTTTGGGATAATCGCGATTCAATTGCTTTGTTACAAGATACAAGTTGGCCACTGGATGGTTTATTCTTATGGCGAAGAGGGCTTTAATTTTTTAGATCCACAGATTTTCAATATTCTATTTAGTTATAAAAAGGGGTTATTTATTTATACCCCAATTACGTTTTTGGCAATGAGTGGGTATTACTATTTGTGGAAGCAAAATCCGTTCAGAGCAAAGTCGTTAATGCTTTTCATGGCGGTCGTAACTTATGTGTTATCTTCTTGGTGGAATTGGTGGTATGGTGGCAGCTTTTCCTCTCGGGTGTATTTGGAGTATTTGCCGTTCTTCTTTATTCCATTGGCCATGACGTTGCAAAATCTGAAGTCAAAAATTGGGAAGTCAACGATTATTGCTTTGATGGTTGTATTTACGATCGTCTGTCAAATTCAAATCTGGCAATTTAGATATTTTCAAATTCATTGGGCAGAAATGACTAAAGAACAATACTGGGAAGTCTTTTTGAGAGTGGACCAATTAATTAATAAATAGGGTTACTTCATTTTGATAGGAGAGACGACTACACCTTTTGCTTTCAATAATTTCAATACCCCTTTTTTCCCAAACAAATGTCCACCTCCGATTGCGCCAAAAAAAGTACGGTCAATTGCAAACGCATGAATCCGATCTGCCATCTTCACATTTCTGTCGTACAATAAAACTTTACGCATTCCGCCAATCCCTTTCTTAGCTACTTTGTGCAATCGATTCGTTTCAAATGATTCATAAATTTCCATCATTTTCAGAATAGATTTACGATAACTACTCAAATTCGTAGCTGCATTTACCAATGCTTGTGTCTGCGTTTTCAATGCTAATTTATTGAGAATTTCTACCTGCTCTTGTGCTGTTTCAATTCCTTCGATTGTTTTTTCTTGTTCTTTTGCAAAAGTAAAAAGTGCCATGTCTAATGATTCGGGCATATCTTTCGACAAGATAATTTCGGAAATAGCATTGATGGCAATAATTGGGTAAGCTCTGTCAAACCAATGCATTTGCAATCCTAATTTTTGAGTCAACTGCTTTTCTACTCGAGCATATTTTTTCTTCCCCATTAAATCTAACAAGGTAAGCCCATCTGGCAAAATGAGTTTATCAGGCGATTGCAATTCATTTGATTTTTCTAGATTAAATTCATTGGCAAATACTTCACAATTCATGATACACGCTTTGACGACATCCAGAAATTTAAATACCCGTTTATCTTTGGTATGCATGGTTCCAAAAACATAAGAAGGAGCAGGGTAGTCTTCGTGCTCAATTCTCCACAGCCATGTTTTCTTTTTATTTTTCATTTGCTAGTTTAAAACAACTTTCAATTTTTCCAAAAAAAAGCCACCACTAAAATAAATTAGCAGTGGCCTTATTTTTTTGTGTTCCAAATTTATTGGTACTTATAAGGAAGCAATTTAGAATCCTTAACCGTAGATAAAGTCATCAATGTCTTCAATCTTTCAATCTCTTCAATTTGTTGAAGTGTCTTGAAAAGTAACTGCTCATAAGTAGGTATATCTTTACAAACAATTTTGATCAGACAATCTGCTTCACCGGTAATAATATAGCATTCCGTAATTTCCTCAATGTCTTTTACCTTTTCAAGGAAATTATTGAGCGCATTTTCTTTCTGCCAAGCCAAAGATACCAATACAAATGTTTTCACATTCAATCCGATTGTCTGAGGATTGATTTGAGCATGATAGCTTTCTACAATTCCGGTCTGCTCTAATTTCTTTACACGTTCCAACGTAGGAGCTGGAGAAAGACCAATATTTTTGGATAATTCAAGATTTGTAATTTTACTGTTTTCTTGAAGTATTTTTAGTATTTTAAGGTCAATTTTGTCTAATTTCTGTTGCGCCATTTCTTCTAGAGTGTTTAATAATATAATTTGCTGCAAGATATACCTTAAAGAATAAAACACAAAAATTTTCTCGATTTTCCTATGTTAATTTTATATTAACAAAAAAACTGCCTTTATATACAATAAAATTTTGTGTATAAAGTGTGGAAAGTCTGCCGCTTCGAGCGCTTTTGCTTGTTCTGCTTCTCTTGGTGCTCTCAATTAAACGTGATGGCTGCTAAAATTATTACAGATTCGGGTCTGAGCGGTAATGCAAAGAAATATCGCTCCGAAAGTCTTGAACATAAAAAAGCCCATTTAGCATAACACTAAACAGACTTTTTGTAAATTCTTATTGATAATCCACTAAGGAAAAATACCAAGTGCTAAATAATCACTACTAATTTTATCCAAAGCACTGATAAATGCAGCACTTCTTAAATCTTTGACACTCTTACGACGCTTATGAATTTCTCTGATCTGATTGAAGGATGTCACCATTGTTTCTTCCAATCCTGAACGTACTAGATCCACTTCATCTGCACCTCTGACGATCATCCCTTTTTCCTTTTTAGTAATTGACTTGCCTGTAACTTTCTCTACCATGTTCACAATATTGTGGTAAGTATTTTGGTCAAAACGTTTTTCCATACGACCAAAACGCATGTGGGATAAATTCTTAAGCCACTCAAAATAAGAAACGGTCACACCACCTGCATTAATGTACATATCTGGTATTACGACTATCCCCTTTTTTAACAATACATCTTCGGCAGCGGAAGTAACAGGTCCATTCGCTGCTTCCGCAACAATCTTAGCTTTCACCTTATGAGCGTTACTCATGTTGATTTGATTTTCCAATGCAGCCGGAACCAGGATATCACACTTCACTGTCAGTACATCTTTTCTTGACTTCAAAGTTGTTGATCCAGGATATTTCAGAATGGTGCCTCTTTGCTTTCTATATTTCAAGAGCTTGGCCATATCAATACCATCCTCTTTGTAAATCGCCCCTTCGTATTCTGCTACACAAACAATTTTGACATCTCCTTCATTTTGCGAAATCAAACCAGTGTGAGAACCTACATTACCAAGACCTTGAATTGCCATTGTTTTTCCTGCCATTCCTGGTGTCAATCCAAGCTTCTTCATATCATCAGCATTGCTACAAAATTCTCGGATACCATAATAGACACCTCGACCTGTCGCTTCTGTTCTTCCTCTGATACCATGCTGCGAAACTGGTTTTCCGGTTACACATCCGGCAGCATTCAATCCACCCTTGATGGTAGAGTAGGTATCCAGGATCCACGCCATTTCCCGACCACCTGTTCCATAATCCGGAGCGGGTACATCAATACCAGGTCCAATGAAATTTTTACGAATCAATTCCATTGTGTAACGACGCGTTATTCTTTCTAGCTGTTCAGGATTGTAAGCTCTTGGTGAAATTTTCACACCGCCTTTGGCACCTCCGAAAGGTACATCCACAATCGCACATTTGTAAGTCATCAAAGTCGCCAGTGCAACTACCTCGTCCTGATTTACTTTTTGACTGAAACGAATCCCACCTTTAGTTGGATTACGGTGCTGACTGTGTTGTGCACGATAAGCTTCAATCACATGATATTCATTTCCGATTTTCACCGGAAAACGCATTTGATAAACAGAGTTGCAAGCTTTTATTTGAGCCAACAATCCTCTGGGGTATTTTGTCAGTGCAGCTGCTTTGTCAAAATTTCTGCTTACACTTTCCAGAAAATCTGGTTCGACATGAACTGCCGCTTTTTTCTTAGTTACTTTTTTCTTAGCCATTTTCGTTTAATTCTTTTTCAAGTTTCTTTAATCGTCTTTCCATGAAGATCATGAATAAAACTAATCCTATAAAAATCGAAATGAGGACCCCAATTACTACATAGATTTTACCGTTACTTCTCATGAATTGGTCATGTGAAGATTGAGCAAAAAGTAAATTTTGTGTCAATAAGAAAAGGAAAGTGAATATGCAGGAAATGATTTCTTTCATTAGAATTTGTGATGAAATATTAAATTTCGCGTTAATGCAAAAGTCAGTTATTTAATTAAATAATACAAGCCCTTTGATACATTCTTTTTATATCATAACAACGTTAAATTAAATATCGAATATCGAACAGAAGAATTTCTAATTTCGAAGTGAGCTCGCAAAGAACCCGCGAATTCTTTCGCTTTGATCCGCGTCCTCCACTTCGACATTCAGTATTCTGCGGTTTGATATTCTGCGGTTCAATTAATCGTGCTATTCATAAAAAGCTCTATCCTCAATACGCTGCTTAACATCTTCAATTCGATATAAAATCGTCGCCATCCAAGCACCAAAAAGGGTAAAACCTATGATTGCTGGATAAAAGACCATTCGCATATTATTGTCAAGATCTTCTCCTCCAAAACCAGGGTTTCCACCATTTCCGGGATGTAAACTATCTGTCAATCTCGGTATTACAAACAACAACATCGGCAGTGTAACAAATGCAAAGATATTGTATACCGCTCCGATTCTCGCTGATTGTTCTGATTCTTCAAAAGAGTTTCTTAAAACAAAATAAGCCAGATAAACCAGCATTGCGATTGCTGACATATTTTGCTTGATATCCCAACTCCAATAAGCCCCCCAAGTATGCTTCGCCCAAATCGCTCCAGTCACTAAACCCAATATTCCAAACAAGGTACCTACAGATGCATAAGCAGAAGCTTTGTGATCAAATTTCTGATTTTTGGTCATTAAAAAACGACCACTATTAATGGCGGATATTAAAAAGATAATCATCATTCCAAACCAAAGTGGAACGTGATAAAATAAGTTGCGAATGGTTTCTTGAAGAATATTTCGGTAAGGGAATGCCATGCTTTTGAATTCATGCATGTCAGCGATCGAGTTGTTCCATCCTTCCGGCGAAGTTTGCTGCGTTGTGTTGGTGATAAAAACGGCACTAGGGAATATAGCATACCCATTTTTTTTGCTGTCAATAATCAGTGATGCATCAACCACTCTGTCTTTTGTAGGCAAGTTGTTGGGAATTTGAAAGCTAACATTTAAAGTACTTTCATTTTTCACTCCAATTGAATTAGCAGCAATCGCAAAATCATTTCCTACTTTCAACCAAGCTCGTAGGTCATCCGGTGTCTTATCAAATTGCGTCAAATAACCAACTGCATTCATTGTGAATTGCTCACCCGTATTTGCTTTAGAAGGAGAAGCGTCATAGATTCCTGGTTTCAAAGGGATACCAATTCCTGCAACGATCGAGTAGATCATTAAAAATATGCCGAGTATTTTCCACCAGTGTTTCATCCAGGTTTATTTCAGTTGTTACATCGCGCCAAAGGTAAGCATTGCACCTACTTTTCCAAACATCATTTCAAATTAATCTCTCCACAAAAAAGGAAACAAGATCAACGCCATTCCAACAAGTATTAAATCTATTGCAATGAGTATTAAAATGTCGTTGGTATAAGCTGTATTTTTAATCATTCCTAAGGCATTGGCTGATAAATTTATTAACGTCATTAGGATTGGAATAATGATAGGAAAGCTCAGGATTGCCATTAAAGTCGCATTGTTTTTCGACTTGGCAGCAATGGCTGAAATAAAAGTAAAAGTGATTGAAAACCCCGTTCCTCCTAAAAATAAAATGAGATAAAACAACCCTGTATTTTGAACCGGATTTCCTGCAATAAAACTAAAAGCAGCATAACATAACAAGCATAGAATCAGTAGCAATAGGGTATTGTAAATCATCTTTGAAAGGATGACCGCATATGGATTCATCAGGGAATAATAATAAAGTGTACGATTTCCACTTTCACCGATAAAGCTTTTGGCAATCGCATTGACCGACGCGAATAAAATGATAATCCAAAAAGTTGAATTCCAAGCCGTATCAGGTACTCGCACAAATGAAGAGTAAACAATAAAAACAGTCGCCAAGACATACAAGAGGATTCCACTCAACGCATATCGCTGTCGCCATTCGAGGATAAATTCTTTTTTGATTAAGTGGAAGATTTGGGTACTAAAATTCATTTTGAAATTTGAAGCTGAAATTCATCCGCTGCGAAGATAGTAAATACTTTAACAGATAGGAGGAAAACACCTTAGAACGATTTTTACCACAATAGATCAGATAGAAACATAGACCCTGTATAGAAATCCATGTGAATCTATATTTCTACTGTTCTACATGCTTGTAAAAGCTTGTAAAAAAACAAAGTTTTGGACTAAACGAATTGTATCTCTAAATGCGACAAGGCGCAGCGTACGCAATTTAACACATAGCGCACAAAGAAACATCGAAACACAAAGAACCTTGTTTCGTAAACAATTCTTTCAAACTACATTCACGAAACAAGAGCTATGTGTTTCTTTGTTTCTGATGTGATCTATGTGTTAAAAACACGTGCTCTTTGTGTTTTGCCATTTGTCGCCTTATGTTCTATGTGTTAAAAAATAATGGTTGTAAAATCAATAAACCGCAATCATCTCAGACTGCAACATCCCCTCACTTTGAATGCTAACAACATATGCACCTTTTGGCAAATCACTTAAATCAATATTGGAAGATTGACTTCCCAAAGTTAAATTCACTTTATGTATTGCCTTTCCCGTTATATCATAAATAGTCAATAAAGCATCCTGATTTAATTGCTGATATTCAATATTTAACATTTGATTGGCGTAGTAGACTTTCACATGTTCTTCATCTTCAATCGCATCAATAGAAGTAATTGGAGATAAAGTCGTCTTTGTAATGTTATTAAGAGATATATTTGGACCTGACCAGCCACCACTAATTACATTAAAATCACCTGCAAAATAAAGTTCATCTTGATAGATTGCAGCAGCTCTTACACCACCTCCTTGAAAATCAGCGACACCATCCGTATAAACATTCGTTACATCAACAAGTCCATTTCCAAACGTGCCTACAAAAGGGTAATACATGAATCCTCCATACATATAGACTCTGTCTTCCCATTCTATATAGCCACCTATAAAATGTGACGATTCTAAACTATCCATGACTATGTAATTTTCATCTAAGTGATTCCAGAGACCTGCTTCTAAAAATGAGTAGTAACTTCCATCATCCAATGGACCAGCAACGTACAAGTTGCCATTCACATAATCGATGGTATTGACCACTCCAATTGCTTCTTCATTAAATCCACCAACCCAATTCCAGTTATTCCAGTATGCTAAATTTTTAACTTCCAATTGATTGATATTAGGTTCAATTCCGTCGGGATAAGTTTGACTAAAATCACCACCTAACAATAAATTTTCGCCAACCTTTTCGATTTTATAAACTGGTCCATCTAAAGTTAATGTTCCTCCTGAATTATACCAGCCGCTACCATCATTGGCAGTTCTTGCGATATAACTGATCGGTTGACCACCTATCATATTGTAATCTCCACCGACATAAATATTGTCCGGATGCGTAGCGAAGACCGTATGAATTATTCCATCCATATCTCCTTCTTGAGGCCAATCCCAGTTCTCTCCATTCCAAATTGCAATGTTTTTTTGATTGACTGAATTTGGGTTTGAAAAATCGCCAACAACAAACAAATTGCCATAAACATCTTTTGTCATATCCAAGACTTCTCCCTCAACACCTAAACCTAATTTTTGCCATTCCTCACCATCCCAAGCTGCAATACTATTGTACCCATCATTGCCATCTACAACGTCAAAATCTCCACACATAAAAAGCAATTCACCATCATGACTCGTCAACAATTTGTTAATATTTCCATCTACACCTAAGTTTTGACCAACAGGCGAGAAATCTCGTGGTTGTGGGGGATATCCTGGTTGTATCAACGCCAACTCTTCCTTTGTAAATCCATTTTCAACTGCCCAAATTTCTATTTCTGGATAATTCATTTCCATCACGTAAGCATAGTTGTTGCCATCAACAATTTTTTGCACAAATTCATATTGCCCATCTTCCAACAATAGATACCCAACCGCACAAGCGGTACCAAACTTGTCAACAAAATAAGGTTGACGCTCATTATGATAAGAATTGATTGGGAACTGTTTTATAGAAAAATATTTTACCAAAACGTTTAAATGATGCTGTCTTTTCTCAATTTGTTTTTCTGTCAAATTTGGATGTTCCTTTAGACGCAATAATTGCTCAACAAAAATCAAATGCTGTTGAATGCGATCATCATCATGCTCAAAAGAAATAGATTGAGATAAGTCTAGCGCACTCACATCCGCTTTCAACCATAGTTGATTAACCTCCACCAGATGTTCATATAAAGAACTATTTAAATCAGGTGCCAGTGCTGTTGCCAGAATAGATTGTGAGAAAAAGCCGGATAGAAGAAGTAATAAAATTAGGTTCTTCATAAGAATAGAGTTTTGATTTATTTTAAAGAACGAGATTTTTTTTCAAACGGATGGGAGAATGGTCATTTAAATTTTGACAGCTTGTTTCATTTTCTTCAAATAGTCCTTGATTTATACTAAGTTTGACCTTCAAAACATAAAGAGAAAATGAAAAAAATATATCACTTAGCCAATTGTAATACTTGTCAGCGTATCATCAAAGAACTGAATGACGGAGCAGGATTTACATTGCAAAACATAAAGGAGAAAAACATCAACAAAAAGGAATTAGCAGCTATCAAATCTAAAGTCGGAAGTTATGAGGCTCTGTTCAGCAAACGAGCAATGAAATATCGTTCGATGGGTCTGAATGAAATGGAATTGAGTGAAGCAGATTTTGAAAAATATATGTTGGAAGAATACACTTTTCTGAAGCGACCTTTTATTCTGATTGATGATGAAGTTTTCATCGGAAATAGCAAGAAGGTAGTTGCTGCGGCAAAGGAAAAGTTAGGAATCTGAAACCAAATTTTATGCTAACAAAAGAACAAATTACAGATTGGTTCAAATCGCTACAAGATGATATTTGCCAACAATTAACAGCCGCAGATGGTGGTGGATCTTTTAGAGAAGATCTTTGGCAAAGAGAAGGTGGTGGGGGTGGAAGATCCAGAATTTTTCATGGACAAGTAATCGAAAAAGGAGGTGTCAATTTTAGTGCGGTTCACGGAGAACTTCCTGACAAAATTAAAGAATCACTAAAAGTTGAGGCGGGTTTGTTTTACGCAACAGGTGTTTCAATAGTACTGCATACCCATAATCCTTTTGTCCCGATCATCCATATGAATGTTCGATATTTTGAAATGCCTGACAAATGGTGGTTTGGTGGTGGAATTGATTTGACACCTCATTATATCAACAAAGAAGAAGCATCTGCTTTTCACCAAAAATTAAAAGCCAGTTGCGACAAACATCACCCAAGTCATTATCCCATTTTTAAAAATTGGGCAGATGATTATTTCTACATCAAGCATCGGCAAGAAACGCGTGGTGTCGGCGGTATCTTTTTCGATCACCTCAATGACAAGGATGGCACTACCAAAGAACAACGATTTGAGTTTGTAAAAGAAATCGGAAATACGTTTTGCCCCATCTATTTACCCTTAATGGCCGACAATAAAAACAAGGCTTTTACAGCAGAGAATAAGAAGTGGCAATTACTCCGTCGCAGCCGATATGTTGAATTCAATTTGGTTTGGGATAGAGGAACCCGTTTCGGTTTAGACACCAATGGTCGTACCGAGTCAATATTGATGAGTATGCCGCCAGATGCAAAATGGGTGTATGATTTTCAGGTAAAGAAGGGTAGTGAAGAGGAGAAGACGCAGGAGTTGTTGAAGAAGGGGGTCGAGTGGGCTTAGCGGTAGACTGTTCACTAGGTTCACTTTTAGACCACTGACGCTTTTTTAGACCGCTGACGCTTTTAGACCGTTTCACTTTAAGACTGCTTCTCTTGAAATTTCACTTATTCGTTCAGTTCAAATCTTGAATAACGAGAAGTTCAAATTGTATAAGCTGATTGAATTCCACCAACTAGTTCAATTCAGATCTAGCCTAAAGTCAAGTTTAAATTGAAAGAGTCGTATAAAATAAACAAGAAGCAGTCTTAAAAAACGAAGTGGTCTTAAAGCAAAGAGCGAAGCGATTTTGCGGTCTAAAAGTCAAAGGCGGTCTTAAAGTGCGAAGCACGGTCTAAAACTACTGACACAACAAATATATAGGTTCCGTAACAACCGTATTACTAATCTTACCAGAACGATCGACCATATGTATCGAATACGTTAAAGTATCGGTTGGAAATTGAGTTGAAGGTGTACAAGGCTCTTGACCTGTTGGATAAAAACAACAAAAATGGCCAAACGAAGTATTAATTCGAACTGTGATCTCACCTGAAATTCCATTTCCAGTTCCTTGCTCGGGGACAAAAGGGACGCTTCTCGTAAATTGAAAATTATCTCTGGAATCCGTCAAAAAGAAATTGGCTGCATTATTTTCATCTCCAATATCTCCATCGCCATCCGTAAATGAAACAACGATTTGCAATTCAGGTCCATTTTGTTGAACGCCTTGGATAAAAGTATTGGAATTCATGCCAACGTAAGAAATCACCGGCTCATCCGGATAATCTGGTGGATTGGTGCAACCAAATCCCAAGAAGAGGGTAACTAATAATATCGTATATTTGATAGAATTCATTTTTAGGATTTATAGTATTAAAACGTCAAGATATAAAAATTATTCTAAGCTGTAATTCTGAAAACTATGATTTCCACAGTCCGACATCTTCTTGAGCGTCAACTCTGGCATGTTAAGCTGGATACTTTCAATGATTTAGCCTTGAAAGTATTCCAATATCAAGCTGCTCACAATCCATTTTACGCAAAATATCTTTCATTGTTGTCGGTTGATTCCACCGAGGTTAAATCCATAAATGAAGTCCCATTTTTGCCTATTCAATTCTTCAAAGACAATGTTATCCAAACAGGAGAATGGGAAGCGGAAACTTTTTTCCAGAGTAGCGGAACTACTGGACAAATTCCTAGCATACACCACATTCGCGATTTATCCTTATATCGGATGAACTGTATTCTTGGTTTCGAAAGCCAGTACGGTCCGATTGCGGACTATTGCGTGTTAGCATTGTTGCCTTCTTACTTAGAACGTGATAATTCCTCTTTAGTTTACATGGTCAATGAGTTTATTAAATTATCAGGAAACGATAAAAGTGGATTCTTTTTAGATAATCGTTCTGAATTAATCCAACAAATTGAAAAGTGTAAAAAAGAAAATAGAAAAGTGTTGTTGATAGGAGTGAGTTTCGCACTTTTAGATTTAGCAGAAACATTTCCAGTCGATTTAAGAAATGTCATTGTTATGGAAACGGGTGGAATGAAGGGAAGAAGAAAAGAATTAACTCGACAAGAATTACACGATCAACTTTCTACTGCTTTCAAAACTTCCGTAATTCACTCCGAATATGGAATGACAGAATTACTCTCACAAGCTTATTCAAAAGGAAATGGTATTTTCAAACCCAATCCTACAATGAAAATACTAACTCGACAAATTGAAGATCCGCTCGCATTACAAGCATTTGGACGAACAGGTGCTATTAATGTGATCGACCTTGCAAATCTGGATTCATGCAGTTTTATAGCAACGGACGATTTAGGAAAAGTATACGGAGATGGACGATTTGAAATAATTGGAAGACTAGATACAAGCGATATACGTGGATGTAACTTGATGGTTATTTAACTATTTATCCACGACCTTTGAAATTCTCCTACCCTAAATAGGTAATTTTTGCGCTATTTTTCTTTATTAAAAAGTCTTACAAAAGCATCTCACTCCAACATTATGTACATTTGTTGTTAGCTATTTTTTGCAAACACATTAATAAAAACACAAACATGAACAATTCTCGGTTCTTCCGCGTTTTGACCCTCCAAATACTCCTAACAATATTTTCAAATTCCGCCGTTGATGCCCAAACCCCACCGAATGCTCGGCAAAGGTCCGTCCAAGTAAGCGCAACAGTCCAGCAATCTCCGCCACAAATTAATTTCTCATGGCCGGTCGACAATTTCGCAAGCGAATATAAGGTATACCGAAAAGCACTGAATGCTCCTAATTGGGGTTCACCAATTGCAACCTTACCTGGAAGTGCCACTTCTTATGCCGATGCCAATGTTGCCATCAATCAAGGATACGAATATGGTTTTTTCAAACATGAATTTGATAATGTAATTACAACTGCTTGTGTACCAAGTGGTGCGAATTTACAATTTGACATTGACGATATGTATGGTATAGGATTATGCTGTAGTTTTGGACAAGGTTATTATGAAGTAACCGGTTGTGGTCAAACGTACGCCTATGGAGATGATTTCGGATGGACAGCTACACATAACTTCACAGCATGTGCTAACACTACTTGCACAGATATTACAATAGAAATTTCTCCTGATATTTTTCCAAATAGTACTTGGTGGACTTTACGAGATGCAGATACAGGTCTCGAATATGCCAACTCAGGAGGTCAAGGAGCTTACATTGCTCCCCGCCCAGCGTACGGATATATATATGCAGGAATAAAAGTACCCGCAATAGAAAGTCATGGCACTATTTTATTGGTGGTTGAATCCGGAATAGATGCTGCGCTATCCAATGAAATTTTACAGCTTCGTGAAGACCATATTATGGATGGATGGAAGTTTAAAAAAGTAGTCGTCAATGCAACGGATGCAGTCACTTCTGTGAAAAATGCGATTCAAAATGTGTACTGGAATACACCAGACTTAAATGCAGTTATGTTGTTGGGAGATATTCCTGTTCCTTATTCAGGAGATATTTATCCGGATACCCATTCTGAACATCGAGGAGCCTGGGCAGCAGATGCCTACTATGCTGAAATGAATGGCACCTGGACTGATAATACTGTGAATAGAACCACTGCTTTTTTTGCTGACAATCACAATGTACCGGGCGATGGGAAATTTGATCAATCTGCTATTCCGACACCCGTTGAATTGCAAATCGGCCGGGTCGATTTAAGTGAGCTGCCATTATTTTCTCAGAGTGAAACTACTTTGCTAAAGAATTATTTAGACAAATCAACGCTCTTTAAAAATGGACAAGTTGCAGTTGTGAGACGTGGTTTGGTGGATGATAATTTCAATCAATCTTTTGCCGCACCAGCAGCTAGTGGGTATAGAAATTTTGCACCAATGTTCGGTGCTGTCAATATCGATGAAGTAGACTATGAATCGACGCTTGCTGGAAATAATTATTTATGGGCATACGGATGTGGTGGTGGATCCCATGTTTCTGTTGCTGGTGTAACAACCACGGCTGCACTTTCAAATGCTAACAACCAAAATGTTTTCAACATGCTTTTCGGAAGTCAATTTGGGGATTGGGATCATGAAAATAATATCTTGCGTGCGCCACTCGCTCAAGGTCTTACATTGACCAATGCATGGGCAGGAAATCCAGCATGGCAATTTCATCAAATGGCAATGGGATACAACATCGGTTATTCTGCAATGCGGACTATGAATTCTACAGGTGATGTTTACCTTAAGGGGCCTCAGTTGGTCCACGTAGCCTTGATGGGTGACCCAACATTACGTTTACATCCTGTAAAGCCAGTATCCAATGTCATCGCAACTGCTATTGATGCAACCGTTTCATTGACATGGAATGCACCGGCTGGGGAATCCGTACTTGGCTACAATATCTATCGTGCCAATACTTTAAATAGCAACTATGTTAGATTGAATGTGCAACCAATTACAAACACTTCCTTTACAGACATGATGCCATTGACTGGTAATAATGTTTACATGATCAGAACCGTGAAACTTGAAGCATCCGGTAGTGGTACTTATTGCAACATGGCACTAGGTCGGGTCGATTCTACTTTCTTTGACGAAACTGCTTTAAGTATTTATATAAATGAGTTTGATGTCATTCAAAATGATTGTAATAATCAAGTTGTTTGGAAAACAGATCAAACTCTAGAAATTGACTTTTTCGAAATTGAAAAAAGTGAAAATGGGTTAGATTTCCAAGCCATAAAATTAGTCCATCCAAATGCAATCAATCAATATGAGTTCATAGACAGAAATACCAGTAGCAATACTTATTATAGGTTGAAAACATTCTACAAAAACAATAGCTTTGAATATTCTGAAATCGTCGCAATTGAGAATGAATGCCGTGGTTCCAAATATTTTATTGAGGCGTATCCGAATCCAGCATCCATTGATCATGATGAATTAACAATACAATTCGCTTCAAAAAGTGCGGAAGTTCAAATCAGTTTGATTGATGTCAATGGGCAAATTCATTTCGATAAAAAAGTACAAGCTGCGGAAGGTACCAATGATTTGACGATTGACATTACCACTTTACCTAATGGCATGTATTTTATTTACTTGCAAGATACTCAATTGAAGAATAGGTATATGAAATTTATTAGATCAGATATAAAGTAATACATCAACTTAAAAAAGAAAGGCAGACTTGAATTCAAGTCTGCCTTTCTTTTTGGAGGTATTAAGATAATGACTCTTAAGTATTTCAGAACTATATAATACAGATTGAACCCCAAAATGGCGGATATCTATGAGAAAAATTTATCGATATCTGCGTTGAAAATAAAGTCATGTACTTTTGCAATGCAAGCCAGCGCGGTAACTAAGGCTATGTTTACGTTTTTCGCCTTAATCTCAATAAATTTTTTCTCCATATAATTTGCAAGCCCTTTTGTAGTACAAGCCAGCGCCATTTTAGAATACAATCTGTATAATCAAATGTTGAAATAAAAAAATCCAAATTTAAAGACTTCTTTGAATTTGGATTTTTTTTGCAAGGTCTCTACAAATTAAGGAGACTTAGGCGTGCTTTAATTTAGATTTCTTGGTCTCTTTTTTCACATCTTCTTTGTTGAACCAATCTTTTACTTGTTGAATAATTTCGTCATCCTTGTCGGCACTTCCCGATACCGCCATGGCACCGAAAAACCCAACATGAACTGCCAAAGTCATCATTAAAGCGATTTTTTTGTATTTGGAAGGGCCTGATTTGATGTCGTAACGCATAATTTTGTTGTTTAGATAAATACCAAACGGCAGCCTATTTACAATTATTCTATTTGTTCGACATAATTTTATCTTCTTAACATATATTTTGGAATTTCTACTTCGTTGGTTAAATTTGCTATAATCCTTTAATTAAACAAACATATGTTTTCAGAACTAACCGATGAATTGAAAACAGCTGGTGCCAAATTGGTCGCTGTTTCAAAAACACAAACAAACGAAGCCATCACGGCGCTTTATAATTCTGGACAAAGAGCTTTCGGTGAAAACCGGGTCCAGGAAATGCTTCCAAAACACAAAGCACTCCCTAAAGACATCGAATGGCATCAAATCGGTCATCTTCAAACCAATAAGGTAAAGGCCATCGCTCCTTTTGTAGCAATGATTCATTCTGTAGATTCATTACGACTGCTTTTGGAAATTGATAAAGAGGCAGCTAAAAATAATCGCAAAATAAATGTCCTTCTCCAATTCCATATCGCTTCTGAGGATAGTAAATATGGGATGAATTATCGAAAGGTACGTGCTATTTTGGAAGACAAAAAATTCAAGACGATTTCTAATATCAATATTTGTGGTGTCATGGGTATGGCAACTTTCACCGAAGATGATACTTTGATTAGAAGTGAATTTAGAGATCTGAAAAAGATTTTTGATAAGCTGAAACGCGATTATTTCTATGATAACGAAGACTTCACAGAAATCTCAATGGGTATGTCCAGTGATTACAAAATTGCTTTGAATGAAGGGACAACTATGGTGAGGATCGGGAGTTTATTGTTTGGATAGCTGAACAATCCGAGTTTTACCATCCTTATAAGGGCTGTTCTGTAATTATAATTTGAAATAAAATTTTGGTTGAGCCCTTTTAAGGGTTTCACTTCGGGTTTTAGATTTTACCGATCGGGGTGAGATCGGGAGTTTATTGTTTGGGTAGCTGAACAACTCGAGTTTTACCATCCTTATAAGGGCTGGTCTGTAATTATAATTTAAACTAAAATTTTGGTTGAGCCCTTATAAGGTTTTTTTGGATGTCAAGCCAAATTACTGCACCACCACTTTCTCAACAAATGACTCTACCCCATTTTTCACTTCAAGAAAATAAATTCCAGATGGTATTTCATTTAATCCAATGAAGGCTTTTTGGGTGTAAATATTTCCTTCTTTCACAATTTTTCCGACGGTATCATGCAATCTATAGATAGTATTATTTCCTGGATCGAATTGCGTTTGTATTGTTATGAAATTATTGGCAGGGTTCGGGAAGATACTAATTGATTTATTACTTGGGAAATTATTCTCACCTAAGGTTCCATCCAAATTAAAAGTAGATTGAAAACCACTGATACCACCTCTTGTATTCCCTACCATTATTTCATAAACCCCATCATTGTTGAGGTCCGCCATTGTCAGATTTGTATTCGCACCTTCTCTTTTTAGGCCACCATAATCTCCGTCTATTAAATCGAATTCACCTGATAAGTTTCCATCTATATTGTTATAAACATAAAACTTTCCATTTCTTGATCCACTGATAATGACATAACCAGCATCGAAATCCAGCACGATTGGCGTACTGTAACCAGTAGTTGAACCTAAAACTCTGGTATCGATATCACCTAGTTTTTCAATGTTTGGTAGAGCAGCAAAATCACTATCAAATTGCGGTTCTGTGACCGTTCCTACATTTTGAAAATAATTGACATTTCCATTTCTTTCCCCAACCACTAAATCCAATAAACCATCTCTATTTAAGTCTACAATAAATGGTGCACTTGCTTGCCCAACATCAATATCGAAATAGGAAAAAACCAGTGGAGCAAAAGTCATTGGATTGCCAGGACCAGCTGTATTTTCTGCATAAAACAATCCTCCAAATTCTTCTCCAATCAATAAATCTAAATCACCGTCTCCATCTAAGTCTCCAGATGTTGGAGAGAAAGTCAAGGAAGTTGTTGCAAATGCACTCATGTTTAGATAATCATCATCGACTAAATTGAATGCAGGTTGATCGAGCGTACCGACATTTTGGTAATAAGCAATCCTTGGGTCTTTAGCACCGCCAGGAACAAAGAAACTGAAAGTACCAACCAGTAAGTCTAATAATCCATCTTGGTTGATATCAATAAATTCTGGATGAGACCCATCACCATGATCCACCATGTGTTGTATTAAGAAATCATTTTGCTGAAATTCAAAAGTCATATCTTCATTCGTTCCTACATTTTTGTAAAACCAAGAGTTGAAATAATTTTCTGCATTTCTGGATAAATTCGGAGCAGCAACTACATCTTTTATTCCATCAAAATCGAGATCTAAATGATACGCTGCAGGAAAAATCGGTATGTTGGCACTCACATCATAACTCGGCCAAAAAGTATCTTGCTCAGTAATATGAGCTTCCTCCGCAGTCCCATTATTAATTAGGAAATTCAAATTTGTGAAACTCACATCACCAATCAAGACTTCTTTATCTCCATCATTATTTTCGTCAATTGGACACAAAGTAGAACCTGCATGACGATCACTTATATTACCTTCTGGTCTTTGCCCAGGACAGTCTCCAATAACCGCACTTGTATCTAGTGGCTCATTAATTCCACTTTCGTAGACATATCCCCAACAATTCGTTTCCAATTCAAAAATCAGACTATCCAGACCGAAACCCATTTCTACAGATTGATTGTTGTATAAATTTATGTAACCGCCACCAATACCAAAAGTTAGTATATCCAAGTCACCATCACCATCCATATCCGCAATGCCTGGCAAATCCTCAAAACTGATATATAGATTGGTGTAGCTGCCACCTTGTTGTTGGATTGGAATTATATTTTGAGGTAAGTCATAAAAATTGAAGCGATTAAATCGAATCTCATCGTTGGCATCATAATATCCTTTATATACAATCACACCATCCACTCCAGGATTATCGGAGTAACCAAAAATATCCATCACCCCATCTTTGTCATAATCTCTCAATAGCACCCAATTATTCAATCCATCTGGAAAGTTCTTTGCATAAAAAGATTTGAATTCATAAGCATTACCGGAATTTCTAAAAGGCAGTAAAACATCACCGGCACGATCGAATACAAACAAATCCATTATCCCATCATTGTTGTAATCCACTTCTGAAAATTGAGGTGCATTCATCCCACCTGTCATTGGAAAATTCAACGGTACACCACTAGAGGTAAATGGGTAGGAAAGACGACTGACTTCTTGTGCATTTACACACAAAATTCCACAGATAAAAAATAAAAAAAATAATCTTCTGTAATACATATGATTGGATTTGGTCAAATGAGATAAACTTTGTTTCTTAAGAATTAATCGTACTTAAGAAAACCAAATTTACAAAATAAACGAGATGAAAAACCGGCTGGTATTAACCTTCGCCATTATTTTTATGATATATGGCATAGGGTTTACACAATCTACTGAGAATACTGATTCAATTGCACCATCTATTCAGATTAACCCAACTAATGTTAAAGACTTGGTTCTACAAGATTTTAACATCCAACTCCAAGATAGTAACGGAAAAGACCAACTTTTGTTGACTGCACCAGGTGCGAATGGAACAACAAGACTGTCTTTAAATGGAGAAGCAACTGATTTCAAGTTTGTTAGTGGAAAAGCCGTGCATGAATTTGATGTGGATCACAAAGGTGGTTTGTGTTTTATCCGAAATGAAGGAAGCAACGCCAATAAAAATAAGTTTTATCATCTCTCTCAAGATGCGGATGGGACGTATCGGGTAAAACATATTCCTTTGTGGATGTCGATTATTCCACCCTTAGTTGCGATCTTATTAGCCTTGGTATTTAAGGAAGTAACGTTGTCTCTTTTTGTTGGTATTTGGTCGGGTGCTTTTATTGCAAGCGGTATGCAATTTGGATCGGTGATCAGTAGTTTTCTGCTGGTGATTCAGAAATATATTGTGGAAGCACTCACCGACTCTGGACACATTTCCGTAATTGTATTTTCATTGTTAATTGGTGGTATGGTCGCAATTATTTCTCGAAATGGCGGTATGGCAGGAGTCGTAAAATCATTGTCCAAATATGCCCGATCTGCACGAAGTTCTCAATTTATAACATGGCTTTTAGGTGTTGCTATTTTCTTTGATGATTATGCCAATACACTGATTGTTGGTAATACCATGAGATCAGTTACGGATAAATACAAAATTTCGAGAGAGAAATTATCCTACATCGTGGATAGTACCGCGGCTCCTGTTTCGGCAGTTGCTTTTATCACTACTTGGATTGGTGCTGTTTTGGGCTATATTGAAGGTGGAATGGTAGATATGCCTGGTTTTGATACAACGTTGAGTCCCTACTCGATTTTTCTGGGTTCTTTAAAATACTCGTTTTACCCGTTTATGACGTTGTTGTTTATTCTAATTCTGATTTATACGCAACGTGATTTTGGACCAATGCTAAAAGCAGAAACTCGTGCACGAACTACTGGAAAGGTATCAAGCGCCACTACTTCTGATGAGGATGAACCCAATATGGAAGACCTCTCTCCTGTAAAAGGCGCGCCTCTAAAATGGTACAATGCAGCAATCCCAGTTATGGCAGTAATTGTCATGACCATCATCGGTTTAATATCTACCGGAATGGACAGTATTTACAGTGAATTAGTGGGTAACGGTACAGCGGTTGCCAGTGCAGGTTGGGGCGATACTTGGGCTGCTATGGGTGCTTTATTTGCAGATCCCAATGCTTCCTTTTTTATGAAAATTGGAAAATTAATTGGTAGTTCGGATTCTTATGTAGCATTATTGTGGGCTTCCCTTTCAGGTGTCGTTTTAGCAATCATCCTAACCATGTCAAGAGGTATCATGAGTTTATTTGACACGATGCACACGATGGTCACTGGTTTTAAAACGATGTTGCCTGCTTTAATTATTTTAACTTTAGCATGGGGATTAGCAATTACAACAGAAGAATTACATACGGCAAGTTATTTGACTTCTATTTTGCAGGACAATGTCAGTCCATATATTATGCCTTCGATTGTATTTATTTTGGCAGCGGTTATTTCCTTTTCTACTGGATCGAGTTGGAGTACGATGGCCATTTTATATCCAATTGCTATTCCGACGACTTGGGCGATTTCTCAAAGCTCTGGTTTGGCTCCTGATATTTCTATGGAAATTTTACTGAATGTAATTGCCGTGGTATTAGCCGCTTCCGTTTTGGGAGATCACTGCTCCCCGATTTCTGATACGACGATCTTAAGTTCATTGGCATCGGATTGTAATCATATCGATCACGTGCGCACACAGTTGCCATATGCATTGACGGTGGGTGTTTTTAGTTTGATTGCCTCGTTCGTCTCTACTTATTTAGGAGGCGGTTGGCTAATTAGTTTGATTTTGATTGCGGTATCTATGGCTTGTTTGTTTGGGATTGTTCGGGGGATTGGGAAGAAGGTTTCTTCGTAGTTTTTTTAGTGGAAAAGTGTTTCATTAGTGTATAGTGAAGAGTGTAAAGTTTAAAGTGGATCTGTGTTTGGGTGGACTTGATTTTTTGTTTGATAATTTTTGTATGGATTAGAATAGTGAGTGATGAGTTTTGAGTGATGAGATTTGAGTGGATTTGTGTTTGGGGTGAACTTGTTTTTTTGTTTTATAATTTTTAGCTCGGATTAAGATTTTGAAAAGTGAGTGATGAGATTTGAGTGGATTTGTTGTGGAATTTAAACTTTAAGTTTTTATATAACAATTTGATTTCAGGTTTAACAATGAGACCATATCAGTTGTTTAGCGAATTATTTTTCACGAGCTCCCCGCGCCTCGTTCGGCGTCAAGCTGTGCTTACGTCTGAGTAAAAGTCAGGTTGGACCTGACATCGACTGATTACCCAATACTATTCCGCCCTTTTAGTATTAACTTTTTGGAAATTTAAATTTTGCAGGTAAATTGTTAGTACAAAAAACAATTTTGCTTGCAGATAAACTGATGGCAAAGCTTTCGATCATCTAGTGAGCTGTGAATCAAATAAAATATGCATTCGAAATTAAACGTCAAATATGTTGTACTCTGGCTTTTCACCTTAATGATAATTACTGAATTTTCAGCAGCATCTTTTTATTTCTTTTATTATGAGATAAGTAAGTTGGCACTTGAAATAGGTTGGGATCAAGTATTTATTCGAGGCATCGATTTTTCTAGTCATACTGAGCAAGAATTGGATAGGATTTTATTTCTAGCAACTTACAATGATGTAATATTTTTAGTGCTTGGAATCATTGCCTCACTAGTTTTTCTGGTAAGATATGGTATTCATGTTTTGAACTTTTTTATCCTCTTAATAAGTTCAGGATTATCCTTTATACTGATCAAGTATTGGTTTTTTGGATTTAATAAAGTTTTTAATTTCTTTGAAAGATTTATCAATAATTTGACAATCCTAATGATTTTTTATGCCGCTGTTTATTTGACTTTTTTGTATTTTGCTTTTTTCAATAAATCCATTGTGCGGTATATTCTATCCAATAACAACAATGATGATTTCTCTCAAATCTTAGATAGGTAAATTTAAATGTAAGCCAAAGCTATTCTCTTGCTCCCCGCGTTTCGTTCGGCGTCAAGCTGTGCTTACGTCGGAGTTAAAAGTCAGGTTGGACCTGACATCGACTGATTATAATTAACAAAAAGGCCAAAATTCCACACAAATCCACTTTACACTTTTCACTCACCATTCAAAAAACTAACCCCGTAATCTAATTGTTATATAAAAAACGAAAAGCTTAATTCCACACAAATCCACTCAGATCTCATCACTCAACACTCCTCACTCACTTCTCACAATAAGCTAACCCCGAACTAAAATGATAAATAAAAAAACAAGTTCAATATCAACACAAATCCACTTTACATTCTACACTCTAACACTCTACACTATTTAAACACTCTACACTACTCCTACCCCAAAGCAGCAAAAGCCTTCGATTTCAAATACTCATAGACCTTGTGATTTACCGTATCCTCAATATCAAAAACGGTATTGTTGATTTCTAATTTATTGCCATCCATTTCAAGATTCATGATTTCTTGATAGTAAGTGCGATGTGCGTTTTGAAAATGAGTTTTCCAATAGACTGCATATTCTGTCAATGCAAACCCAGTACTTCCCGAACCAAAAACAGTGTCATCATAAATGAGTAACACTCGTTCCTCCGGTGCATTGAAAAGGAAATTCTTTTTGACCTCATCCAAAATTCTGGCAGGCATCTTATTGAGATCAATGTAAAATTTGTACGGACTATTTTGAGCATCAAAAAAAGCAGCCACATCTCTTACGACTGGATATTGATTCGTTGGTTGTCCATGATCAGAAGGTGTGTCGGCAGTACGATCATGATTGGGTAAAGGCAAATCTGCAGCATCTATATCTCTCACAGGAATTCTGGTATCAACTGTATCTACTGTTTCTTTTGCTTGCGACGAACTAGAAGTAGACCCCGTTTCCGGCAATGGCTCATCATTGTAGCAATAACTTAAAAAGAATTCATCCACTACACTTGAAAAATTCTGTAAGAGCAATTCATCAATATTTGACTGAACGTATTCATCTTGTTGACAATGGATGGTGTAGACCTGCTCTGCGAGTTTCGCAGCCATTTCTTTTATATCGTTCGGATAATCTGATTGCTTAAAAATGGCGAGATAGTCACACATCGCTTCTGTCCCAAATTCTTCCTTGGTCTTTTGTGTCAAAAACTCATTGAAATGCTTTTCGATTTGAGGTTGAATGGCAGGAATTTCGCGAAAATCAATCACAAAATTTTTGTCAAATTCATTGGTGTGCTCAGAAGTCATGCCAGGTGCCAATCCACAATATTCACAACGTACCCATCCACTTGGATTCAAATATCCGCAATTGCTGCAATCAGAATCCGATTGACTGGAACCACAATTATGACAAAATTGGGCATTGTTTAATATCGATTGACGGCATGTGGAACAGGTACTCATAGTTGGGGCTAAGATAGGATTTTTTTGCAGAGAAGTTGTAGAAGTGCGGGCGTTTTTTGTTCACGCAGAAGACTCAGAAAACACAAAAAGAACACGTGTGGATTCTGCGTTTTCAGCGGTTTCTGCGTGCTAAATACGCTATGGAAGACGTGCTAAATATTTCACGCAGAAGACCCAGAGGACACAGAAAGGACAAGCGTACACGCTCAGCGGTTCCTGCGTGCAAAAAAAAATCTATTCCACCTTAGCCATCTCCCGATGCGGATTATAGGCACCAGCACTTTTCAACGCTTTTTTTGCAGCCTCGGTCACATCACCCGCAAATCCCTTTTCATAACGCGCATCCAGCACATACGCTTTGATCTTGACATTTGTAGCTGGTTTGTTATCAAAATGGTCAAAAAACAAGATGACGACTGGTTTATCAATATTCAAATATCTGGAAGTAATAGCTGCTTCAAAAGCAATTTTTCTGACCGTTTCTACATTGATGTCAATCGGTAACCATAGGTCCACGACCACCATACAATCTAGTGCCCCTGAATTGGCATTGGAAACATTATCACTAATAATTTTCGCATTTGGGACCGTCACGATAGAATCATCTAGTGTATTGATTTGTGTATTTCTAAGTCCAATATTCATCACCTCTCCGTAACTATTGTCGATGTTGACACGGTCTCCAATTTGAAAAGGACGATCGAAAAGAATCAGTAAACCTCCAAAAATATTTTTGACAATATCCTGTGCTGCAAAACCCAGTGCCAAAGCCGAAGATCCCATCATTGCCATCAAGGCTTCTTGTGATGGATGAAATAATGTGAAGATCAAACTCGACAAACCAATAATCCACAACAATACATTGACAATTGGTTGGATTCGCAAAATTTTAAGTCGGTGACGGTTAAATCGTTTCACCAAATATTGCATGGACCAGTTGTTGATACGCGTCGTCAGCCATATCATGAATAGGATGACAATCGCTGTCAATATATTTTCTGGCGAAATAATATTGGTCGCTTTCTCAAGTACGCCACCTACATTACCAGTAACACCTCCGACTACACCACCTACATTTTCTGTTACTCCATCCACTGCATTGTTTACATTATTTTTCACACCATCCACAAATCCTGGTTGGTTCTTTTTAACGGGTGGTTTCGGAGCATCCGGTTGTTGTGCAAATAAAGGTTGAAGCGTAAAGCATAGCAAAAATAACAATACAAATGCAAAAACAGATTCTATTTTTTTAAAGCGAAAACTCATTAGGTAAGATTAAAATTTCGATTTAATCTGCTATGAAACAGACTTTGCAATTCTTTTAAGTATAGTAGATTGATTTGGTACTCGAGATCATCAGAGGCTTTGTATTTTTTCGGATATAACAGGTTTTTCTCTCGCAAAAATTCCAGCGACAACCGACTTCCTTTACTCGAATTTCTCAACACCATTCTCAATTCCTTCACGGATAATGAAGTGTGCTGCATAATAGCTTCTAGTATCATCAACTCATGAAGCGATAATTCCATATTAAGTTTGGGTTCAAAAGCACGAACGTACACTTTTTTTTCTTTGACTCGGTGTACTGAATTGTGCCAAAATAACATGGAACGCGAAATATTTCCGTTTGAAAAATTGAACATCTGCTTGTAAAATGAGGATTCTAGTGATTCCTGTTTTTCACCAGCAGTCATCGCCTTGTATTTTGTAGCAGCTCTTTTTGTGAGTCCTTTTGGTTTTAAATAAACAATTTCAAAATCTTTATTTCTATCCAAAATCACTTTTTTCATATTCTCAAAATCGAATGGCTGTAATCTAACGATTGATAAAAAATTCGAAGTAAATCCAATGGTACTCTCCAAATAGTACAAACTATATTTATTGATCGTGGTAATCCAATAAATTTTTTCTTTGGTCGAATGAATGAATAATAAAAAATCTTCTAACAAATTAAATCCGCCAACTTTTCTCAAAAATAATCTTTCTACATTTTCAAAAACAATCACTCGTTCTTCTTCACCGATTTTTGTCCCTAGATCTTCTAAGTTCTTTGCACCTTCTATTCCCAATACTTTTGAAAGTTCTTTGCAAAGTTCAAAATGCGAATTGAAGTTCATGTCATTTTCCATGATGTCGACTTGACCATAGAGACTGCAACTCGCGTTTAGCAAACTACTCATTCCTGCACCAGCTTCACCAACCAGCAAAAGTGCGTTTTTTGTTATTTTATAATTATTGTAAGCCTTTTCCAGAACGGAAATTTCTTCTTCACGGGCAAGTACTTGAGATTTGTCGTACAACGGATTTAAGGTAAAACGCTGCATGTATTCTTCTGGAATCTCAGCCTTCTCTTCTACTTCTTCTAATTCATGCGTCTCCTTGCTAGCTCCAATTTGAAGACTATCTAAAAACCATTCTTTTAATTTAATCCACTGTTCAGGAAACTTCAAACCACTGATTTACTTAAACAATTTAACATCTGTTATTGAGACGTAAAGTTATTCAAAAAGTTGCTATTCAGGGAATTATAGATAATGATTTTATCGTATCTACCTCGGAGACACGACAATTTGTATGGTATAATTTAAAATATGACCATTCTGTTTCCTTATTTTTCTCCTGCTTCAACCATTATATTCTAAATTAATGGCCTAAATTTTTGAAGAATTTTATAATTGATTCAGATTAAACCGTGTCATCATCCACCAAATGATCCAACGTATCATTTCCAGCAGTTTCTGATAATTTTGGTTTTCTCATCAATAAATAAGCAGGAAGGCCGATGATTAAAATTAAGAAGGTAAAAATTGCCCATACAATTGCATTCATACCTCGACTGGTTGCATCATTATAAACCCAATATGCGGCTACACCAGCAAGAACTAATCCGATAATCGATGACATAATTTTAAGTTTTGTTTTTAAAATATTTTGATTTAAGCCACTTCAAATTAGGAATAAAACTTGAATTTCTATATTAGATTCAAAATTATATGAAATGTCGACTAAAAAAAACGAGATATGTCAATTAGCTACTCATGATTTCAGATGTACTATTCCTTCATAAATCTTCATCCAATATATCATCCATATGCGTATCCAAAATATCATCTGATTTCGATTTACGCTGAATATAAATTCCATGAAATATCCAGACAAAAATCATAAGCAGTACAATGAAAAAAATGAAAATTCCTGGATGCTCATTGTAGAATAAATTAATCACCAAAAGAAATAAAACAAGCGGCTTCATTCAACCAAGTTAAATAAAAAAAGACTACTCCGAATTACTTTTAATCCAGAAGTAGTCTACACTTAATTAGAGAACACCCGTATGATGTACCATTTAAACGAATGCTATTCTCTTCTTTTTGTTATCAATATTAATAGTGTGTTAAAATCATATGCTTAGTTTGTTGATTATCAATGTTTTATATAGTTAAATAACCCATTCGTTAAAAAACGTTAAGCTTCGTTAAAATATATTAAGGAAAAGAAAGGGTTCCAATTTTGGGTTCGTATCTTAGTGAATTCAATAGAACAAGAGTTGAAACATACTATTTAAGTAACCATGATTTCTCAGAAAACCATCGCACAAATTTTTGAAACGGCCAAGATCGAGGATGTGGTTGGCGACTTCGTCAATCTAAAGCGGCGTGGTGTCAACATGATTGGACTCTGTCCTTTCCATGATGAAAAGACACCGTCCTTTACCGTTTCTCCTGCCAAAAATATTTGCAAATGTTTCGGTTGCGGCAAAGGTGGAAGTCCTGTCAGTTTTTTGATGGAACATGACAACCTCACTTACCCGGAAGCGCTGAGAGTGTTGGCAAAAAAGTATGGCATCGAAATCGAAGAAGATGGGAATCCAGATAAATCAAAGGAAGAAAGACAACACCTAGAAAGTCTTTATCTAATCAATCAATTCACCAAAGATTTTTTCATTGATCAAATGAATAATACCGATATCGGCAGAAGTGTCGGTTTGCATTATTTCAAAGATAGAGGTTTTAGAGAAGATATTATCGAACGTTTTGGATTGGGCTACTCACCGAATGATGGGAAAAGTTTGATGAAAAAATTGGACGATGTAGGTTACGAAAAAACGTTGTATGAAAAATTAGGAGTCGTCAAAAATGGTCGTGATTTTTTTAGAGGTCGAGTGATGTTCCCGATTCATAATCTGACTGGAAAATGTATTGGTTTTGGTGGACGTATTTTGAAAGCTAACAAGAAAGCTCCGAAATATGTCAATTCCAGTGAAGCAGAAATTTACAATAAAAGTAAAATCCTGTACGGGATGTTTTTTGCTAAAAATGCAATTCGTAAAAAGGATGAATGTATTTTGGTCGAAGGTTACACCGATACGATTTCGTTGCATCAAGCAGGTATTGAAAATGTAGTCGCTTCTTCCGGAACTTCATTGACGATTGAACAAATTCGTTTAATCAAGCGATTCACCCCAAACATTAAAATCCTATATGACGGAGATGCTGCAGGTGTGAAAGCCGCATTACGTGGATTGGACTTGGTCTTAGAACAAGACCTGAATGTAAAAGTAGTGTTACTACCAGAAGGGGAAGATCCTGATTCCTATGCGCAGGCGATAGGAACAGAGGCTTTTGTCAAATATTTAGATGAAAAAGCAACAGACTTTATTTTGTTTAAAATGAATTTGTTGATGGAGGAAGCGAAAGGCGATCCTGTCAAAAGAAGTGATTTGATAAAAGATATTGTCAGCAGTATTTCCAAAATTCCTGACCCAATAAAACGTTCTGTATATGTGCGAGAATGTGCATTGCAATTGGATGTCGGAGAAAAAGTTTTGATCAATGCCGTCAATAAAAATGTGGTTGGAAATATTCAGTCCCGTCAACGACAACAAGAAATAAACGAGCGGAGAGCGAATCGAAATGCTTTTGAAGAAGCTGGATTTCCAGAAGAAGATCATAGCGGTAACAATGACGATGAATTTGGCTTACCTGATTCGAAATCTGATAACAAGGAGTTTGAGTCTATTGGTTTTCAAGAAAAAGATATTGCGAGAATTCTTATCAATTTCGGTCATCAAAACTTCAATGACGATAAAACGATTGCCCAATTTATTTTCACGAATATTGGTGAAATTATGGATGCGTTCAAAACAGCACCTTACAACTCAATTGTCTTTGAATATTTGGAAGCCGTCAAAAACAAAACATCGCTTTCGCCTCAACATTTCCTCAATCATTCCGATCAAAAAATTAGAGAGGTGGCATTGAACTTCAACTCGAGTCCTTATGAATATAGTCCTGGATGGAAAGAACGTTTTAATATTACTACCTCTCAACCAGAGCCAGATCAAAATTTTATCAGTGACACAACCCAAGCGCTAATGCGTTTTAAGCTCGAAAAAATAAAGGAATTGTGCGAAGAAAATTTGGAACGAATTAAGTCAATTGCTGGTGAGAAAGATCAAGCAAAAGAAAATCGATACATGCAAGTCCACATTCGATTGAAGAAAATGGAAAAGGAATTGACCGATCAATTAAATACGGTTGTTCTCAAACAATAAAGTGCTGATTAATAAGCAACAATCAGACTTACCTAACGTATTACATTTATTCATTATGTATTCTTTTTTATTTCAAATTCTTAAGAATCAACTGAATAAATTAACGATATTTGAGCAAATCTTAAATG
Organism: uncultured Saprospiraceae bacterium; assembly: GCA_937928575.1. Taxonomy (GTDB): domain Bacteria; phylum Bacteroidota; class Bacteroidia; order Chitinophagales; family Saprospiraceae; genus CALDGQ01. The sequence goes on from CALFWW010000002.1 coordinate 47,917, forward strand.
CTACTATTATTTTAGAGTTTAAGACTCCCCCTCAACCTTATGGAAGCTACAAATTAACACTCAAAAAAAGCAGCCGGATTATGATGCTATTGATCACGCTATCTACTTTAAGCCTTACTTTATTTTTACTCCTTTCTTCCGTTGTCGGATGGTTTATTGGTTCCTTTTTGCAAAAAAAACAAGGGGCTGGGTTAGAAAATAAACTTGCTGAACTGGAAACAGAACGCTCTGATTTAATGAATGAATTAAAGAAAGAAAAAAAGCAAGGCAATCGTGTCAAACAACAGAAAGATACCTGGCAAAATAAATTTGAAGAGGCCGAAAAGAAATACATCCCATTGACGGAACGCTCCAAAAAGGAAATTGAAAATTTGAATACCCGAATTATGGAAGCAGAAAATGGTCGCCATAAAATGAAAACAGAACTCGATAGAAAAGTTGCAAGAGTCGATCAATTGGAAAAAGAATATGAAAAATTAAAATTGAGATACGATACCGACTTGAGTGATAGCAAAGGTTGGAAAAATAAAAGAGACACTTTGCTAAGAGAAGTAAAAGAGTATCGCGCAAAATTTGAAAGAACAGAAAAAGAAGCGGAACAACTCCGTGAAAGACTGTCCAACCAAAGTAAATCCATCAAAGAAGCACAGAAGTTTCAATCTGATTTCAGAAAGTTAAAAGCTGCTAAACAAAAACTAGAAAATGATATCGAATATTGGGAGAAGAAACATTATGACACACATCATGAGTTGGCAGCTACCATGAAAAAATTAGAAGACGGAACTGCGAAAAATAAAGAGTTGGATTTATTCATGAAAGGTCAAGAAATCAAAGAGCAAAATATGATGAAGAAGCTGGAAGAATTCAAAACAAAATTCGTCAACGTCAACAATCAATATCACGAATTACTTAACAAAACAAAAGCGGAGCCACGCGCTTAGAACGATACCCGATTTGGCAAACGCATAGGAGAATTTCAAAATCCAAAATAGATCGTGCTTTAAGCGTAATTTTAATTGAGAGATAAACGTATTGATTCAAATCTAGTGGTTAAATCATAATGACTTCCTTCTCTCCCAAATAACTAATAGTCAATCAATTAGGTGGTTAATTTAAAGTTTACAAACGGTCAAAATACCGATTAAAATTTTTAAATCTCTCATATAAATTTAGTTTAGTATCTTTAGCAAAACTAAAACCACCGAAGTAACCTTTGAAGCAATTTTTCACATATGACCTTTCTATCAAAAGCACTATATATCTATTGTTAGTTGCGCAGTTGTGTTCAACCACTTTACCTTACTGCTCTTTCTCCATGGATGGTGATACAGAAATCATAGAATTGGCCACTGAAGCAGAAGATACTGAAACCGAGAAAGAAGATAATACAGATGAAAAAGATAAAAAACTTCAGATCGACTTAAGTGGTCTTTACGCTGTCTCATCTGATATCCTAAATAGCAATCTTGAGCTTTCTAGTATTGAGACGGTTCATCATCCGGAGATCACCACTCCTCCTCCCGAGCGCTTCCTGTGATTCAAATATCATCAACTTCATTCAAGTAGAAGGATTTTATTTTTCCAACATTAAAAATACATTAACGAGAAAATCAATCGGTTTGACTGATTGCATTCTCGACAATCAGAACATTTATGAAATCAGAAAACGAATTTTCAGTAAAAAAGGGCATGTTCGGGTTTGACTTCTCCCACATCAAAGGCGATTTTTTCGGTGGATTGACTGCTGGAATTGTAGCATTGCCATTAGCACTTGCATTTGGTGTAAGTTCTGGGTTAGGACCGAGTGCCGGATTATATGGAGCGATTTTTATCAGTTTCTTTGCTGCTTTATTTGGAGGAACCAATACACAAATTTCCGGACCAACTGCACCGATGACTGCACTTTCATTAGTGATTGTTGCAGGAATTGTCGCTTCATTTGATGGAGATCTCAACAAAGCACTTCCGGCGATTCTCATGGTCTTTCTATTGTCGGGAGTTATGCAGATTGGACTTGGATTGTTGGGCCTTGGAAAATACATCAAGTATATCCCCTATCCCGTTGTATCTGGATTTATGACCGCAATTGGAGTGATCATATTGGTCACACAATTATTACCGGCTATCGGTTATGATGCAACGAAGGATACAGAATATGTACAACAGTTTAAGTCGCAAGCCGAATCCGTATTGCTCGACAGTAATTTAAAAAAGAATCTAAAAAAAGATCCAGCCTACCTGATCAACGTTTCTGATTTCCAACGAACGGTTGCATACGCTCCTACAATTACTCCAGACAATATCACGGAAGGTGCAAAAACATTGGCGGGAAAAAGTGCATCCGGAGTAATTGGAACACTTAGAGTCTTACCTCGTGCATTATCTCAAATCAAATGGTGGGAAGTATTAATCGCCTTAGCAACGATATTCATAATCTATGGTTTTAAGCGAATTACCACAGCAATACCAAGCACATTGGTCGCATTGCTAGTCGTATCCGGTGCTGCCATGGCCATGAATATTAATTACATTCCCATTAAAGAAATACCAAGTGGTTTTCCTACTTTAAAAATGGAAATATTTTCAGAATTTAGTTTAAGTGCCATAACACCATATATATTTACAGCACTTACATTATCATTGTTAGGAGCCATTGACTCGTTGTTAACTTCCGTCGTTGCAGATAACATGACGAAAACAAAACATCAACCAAATAAGGAATTAATAGGTCAAGGAATTGGTAACTCTATAGCAGCGATGTTTGGAGGTATTCCCGGAGCAGGTGCAACGATCCGTACGGTTGTCAATATCAACTCTGGTGGAAAAACCAAACTCTCTGGTATGGTAGCTGGTTTGCTATTATTGACCATCTTACTGGCACTTGGACCAATTGCTTCCAAGATTCCACAAGCTGTTTTGGCAGGAATTCTGATCACCGTTGGTATTGGAGTAATGGACTACAAAGGATTGAAAGCAATCCCATACATGCCAAAACCTGAAGTCATCATTATGCTGATTGTATTGGTACTTTCTTCGGTTTGGAACTTAGTCTATGCAGTAGGTATCGGATTGGTCATCGCATCATTGATGTTCATGAAAAAAATCGGAGACTTGACAGCAGAGCGGTCTGATGTCAAAAACTTGGTCGAAGAAGCATGGGAGGATGAGATTGATTTCCCAATGAATCTTAAGGAAGAAGTTTTCATCAAACACATCAAAGGACCTTTATTTTTTGGTTCAACCAGCGAATTTCAAAGTCTTTCTCAGCAAATTCCAGATACTGCGGCTACGGTAATTATCCGAATGGATCGGATGCAATATATGGACCAATCCGGTCTTTATGCGATGGAAGATGTACTCCAAGAGCTCGCACAAAAAAATACAAAAGTATTAATGGTCGATGTGCTCGAGCAACCTCGCTACATGATGGAACGAATTGACATTATTCCAGATCTCGTGCCAGAAGAAAATATCTTCAGTAATTTTAGTGAGTGTCTAGTGTGGATTAAAAATAATGTGAAAGATACGCATCCACCAAAACCACAAGCATAAATAAAATAATTTAGTGTTCCTGCGTAGCAGTTAAACTAAACGGCAAAGATGAGCAATCATGTTTGCCGTTTTTTAATTGTTGAGGCGAGGATGAATTAAATGTCAATCACCTGACACGCAAATCTTTTTATTCTAGCAAAAAAGCAATAACTTGTAATCATGAAAAAAGTACTAATCGTCTGCTTATTGTTTGGAATTCACTTTTCATCATTTGGGCAAAAGAATATTTTAATTGAAAAATTTACCAACTTATATTGTGGTGCTTGTCCGGATCGTTCGATTTTGTTGACCAATTTGGAAGAACAATATCCTGAACTCATTTGGATTAGTCACTATTCTCCTTCTTATTTTGAATACAATCCAATGCCTTTTTCGGGTGCGACAGAAATGTGGCAGGAAGTTCAAATTTCAGGAACCCCATTAGCGATTGTTGATAGAGTCCCTTACAATAACTCATTAGGTTCCACCTCTGCAAGTTGGGAAACTCGAATTCAACAGCAACAAAATATTGAAGACTATGTAGATATTGAATTTAGTAATGTAAACTTCAATGAAAGTACGAGAGCATTAACTTTAGATGTAACCAGTACTTTCCATACGCTTCCAGACAATCCCGAAAATTTTCGCGTGTACTTATACGTCACGGAAGATGAAGTGAGATGGAGACAACATAGTTATTACAACAATACTCCTGGGCATCCCCTAGAAGGTCTCGGTGATGTAATTCAAGAATATTATCATCAAAATGTATTAAGAGCCATGCCAGGTGGACTTTGGGGCGAAGCAGATATTATCCCTGACAACCCAACACTTGGTCAAGGATATGTGAAGACGTTTTCTTATCAAATCCCAGGTGACTATGTTCCATTTTATATTGAATTAACTGCTGCTGTCGGTCAACATGACCCATCCAATTTCAAAAACAGACCCATTCTAAATGCTGAAAGAATAAAACTCCCTGAATATATAACAACCAACACACTAGAACAAGATATTACACAATTCAATGCTTTCCCAAACCCGACCAACGATGTGCTATATCTTGATTTTAAGGAACAACCTACTCAATTAACCTTGATCAACATGCAAGGTGCGATTATCCAAAATTTCGCAGTAGATGGTTTAAATGCGCATATTGATTTAAGAAATTATCCTTCAGGCAACTACATTTTGCAAGTAGTAAAAGATGGTAAAATGATTTCACAAAAGATTATTATCCACTAAATCTTCGCGCTCAGAAAGCACCAAAAGTGCATTATAAATAAACGAGGACTGCTGATAAATATCGGCAGTCCTCGTTTATTTATGAGACGCTCGTATAGCTCCAAAGGAGCATCAGCAATAAAGATGGGCTCCAGATAACAATCAGTAGCCCATCTTTATTAAAAACACTATGGAAAAGTGCCAAAGGTGCGAAATCGCTCTTCTTACCCTAAGCTCCTCCCTAATATAACATTCTAGTTAACAGCTAAGCAATGGGCAACTCCCTAGAGCTCAAATGATATTTATGACAACCTACTTACAAAACTTATAATATAACAATTTTGAACTCATACATATATTAACTAGATTTAGACTATCACAAAACCAATCCAACATGCGACTATTTATTGTTACAACATTCCTTTTTCTTAGCTCATTCCTTTTTGGTCAAATAACTTTTGAAGAAATCACTGCACCAAGTGACTTTAGCCTTAGAAGTATTTACAAATCCCCAACTGGAGAGTACTTTTTACAATCAGTTAATGACTTTGAAAATATTTACAGTTCAACGGATGGAGTCAATTGGTTAAAGCAACCTTTACCAAGTAATATTGCTTTAACCAATGTCCAATTTTACGATGACGGAACTCCATTGTTTGGTACATCGACACGATGCATTCGTAGAAATGGCGAATGGTATACCCTACCTTCAAATGTAGAAGCTGCAGATATTGATAATGAGACATTGTATGTATTGACCAGTAATGATGTATTTAGAACGAGTAATGATAAAGGATTAACTTTTGAGGATTACTTTTCAATTGATCCAACTACTATCTGGAATCCTAATAATATTTATGTCCTCGGAAATAATATTGCCATTCATCACGCTGCAGGAGCCACTGATTATGTAAGTGTTTTCAATCCATCTGGAACCATGTTGTTAGACGAAGAATTACAAGGTGGTATAATTGATGTTTATAAGTCTGGGTGCAACAATTTATTAATGGTCGATTATGATGAATATTATTTACTGACTGAAAACCTCGCATTCACACAAGGCAATACAGTAGATATATTACCGGTGGACGCCAATTTGAATGACAATTTTGTAAGCAATGGTACTGATTTTTTCCTTTATTACGAAAATGGACTTTACAAAATAAATGGTTGTGACTTCAGTTCTGAACTTGTGGCTGAAAATAATAATAACCTGTCATTCGAACTTTATTTTCTATCAGTGAGTAAAAATGAAGACTTTCTATTATATAGCTTGTACTATGACTTTTTTTTTGAGCAATCGAATGGAAGTAGTGAATTCCAATTACAAACAATATCTGCAAACAATCCTACTATCTTATCAGTTGATGAATCCAATGATGGATATATGGCAATATCCACCTATAACAATATTTTTACAAAAAATCTAGCTGATCCTGATTGGACTGATTTCGGAAATCTAGGAAACAATAATTTTTTCCGTTTTCTGGATTACTCCCCTAATTCAAATTTATACGCATCAAAAATAGATGAGCTGTTTTTCTCAGAAAATAATGGACTAGATTTTACAACTTTAAATTTACCTCAAACTTTTCTTACCCCCAACGTTCGAAGCGTGATAGATGATGGAGTCCTTTTTGCAACCTCGCTAATCGAAGATACTTATAGTGTTGATAATGGCGAAACTTGGATTCCACTTGACAATGGACAAGGAATTAGTGACTATTTTGTTGGTAAATTAGTAGGAAATATTTTAATGATCTATTACTATGATGATTTTTTGATAAACACTCAACTTGTTTTGATAAACATCAATACCAATGTACAAACCTCATTTGAACTACCTCCAGCCAACATCAACGAAATTTATGACGCAGCAATTACAAATGATGGTGTACTTTATTTGATGGGTTCCAATTGGCAATCCGCATTGGGGCAAGGAGTCATCAATAAATATGAGATCGGTGGAGTAATGGAAGAGGTTGGTGTATTCCCGGAGTTAGAAGGTATTAACGACATTATTGCATCTGGAAAATCCATATTCGCATTTGGTCCCAACTTCTATTACGAGCTATATGACGATCAATTAACAATGTATACACATGAGGGTTTACCAACAGGTGGTAGCAGAAATTTTAAAATAGCAGAGAATGAGCACATTTATGCGATTGTAGATAATAACCGTCTTTTTCGCACTACTACCCCATTAAGTTTTGAAGCCAATCTCCTTGGAAAAGTTAGCTACGACGTGAATGAAAATTGCATGACAGACACGAATGAAATCGGATTAAGTGATTGGAAAATAACAGTTGAAGGAGATGATTTCTTAAGAATCAAACAAACTAATGACGAGGGAATAGCAAGAATTAATTTGCCAGAAGGCGAGTATACAATAAGCGCCACACCCATTTCTTTTGGATGGGGACTTTGCGAATATTCACATGATGTTGTGGTTGATTTAAGTAATCCCAATCCGCCATTACAGGATTTCTACGCACAAGCTTTGGTTGAATGTGCTGGACTTACGGTTGACTTTTCTACCCCATTATTGAGACGATGTTTTGACAATTATTACCAAATAGTAATTCATAATGGTGGTCCGCTCACCAGTCAGGACACTAAACTTACGCTACAATTAGATCCATTTTTTGACTTTCAGTCTGCCGATCTTCCTTATACTACCAATAGTGCAGGAGATTTAGAATTCGAGTTGGGTCAATTAGGACTCAATGAAGAAATTTCTTTTAGGATTTATTTTAATCTTTCTTGTGATGCCGAACTAAGTGCTGAGCATTGCCTTACGGGCCTATTGACGGATCCTATTATTTGCAACAATACACTTGCAGTAGGAAGCTACACTGAATGTCAGGAGAATATTGGCTCCTATGATCCCAATGATAAACGTGTTTTCAACGAAGCTGGACGCGAATCAATGCTCATTGATACTTCCGAATTTATTTACTACCATATCCGGTTTCAAAATACTGGTGCCGATACTGCGTTCACCGTCAAAGTAGTAGATGAGTTGTCAGAAAAATTGGATATCTCAACTTTTGAGATGCTGAGCGCTAGTCATGATTATGAATATACCATTCGTACAGGTTCGATTCTAGAAGTCAATTTTGATAACATATTATTGCCGGATAGTACGACCAATGAAGTAGCATCGCATGGTTTCTTTAAATTCAAAATCAAACCACTTTCAGAATATGAGTATGGCACAGAGATTTCAAATAAAGCTTCGATCTTCTTTGATTTCAATGATCCGATTGTAACAAATGCCGCTATTTTTGAATTAGGTAAACCCGTTAGTACCTTTGACATACCGAATTTAATAGACCTTAAGATTTTTCCGAACCCTGCAAACTCACAAGTCAGTTATGATGCTTCCAATGACCTCTTTGATAAAGTGGATCAATTAGAAGTTGTCAACTCTTTTGGTCAAATTGTATTGATTAACAATTCAATTACAAATAACATAATTGATATCAGTCATCTTCCTGCCGGTTATTATACATTGATTTTATCGGCGACGAATGAGCGGATTGGTGTTGGTAAGTTTGCTGTTATTAGATAAACTTTTAAGTCGAAATTTCTTTTAAAATTTCTTCAAATATAGTCGCATTGAATTCGTTTCGATGTGGCTATATATAATTGTAATTAAATTGTTGAATTTAGAGGAGATAACTAGACACACCTTACAAACAACAGTCAATGCAAGATGAGAAAAAAATCCAAAATTAATTATTAAAATCGATTGTTAGCTTGGACAATCAGTTGATTATTATTAATTTTTCTCACACAATATTAACAATCAGCTTATAAATACGTATCAACTGCAAAAAATCAATCGAGCATCTACCAACGCCAATTTTCGTAAGTGGTCAGGATATTCCTTCTGCGTCACCATATTGACAAAATCAGCTTTGGATGCATATTCCACAATCAACACTTTATCCCACTCCAATTTCTCGAGAGGACCAATCAAAGTGAATTGAGGAGTACCACTATATAAAATTTTTGCATTCGCATTTTGAAAAAAAGGAGTTGCTGCTACCATGTATTTTGCATACTGCTCTGCTCCTGTTAATCCAGTTGATGCTACTTTTTCTTTAAATTTTAGTAGGTTCAACATCTGTAGCGGTTGGTCGGTTGGTAGTTGGAGAAAAGCTTTAAATTGGTCTTTATCCGCTTCAAAATAGGTTTCCATGATTGGTTGGTTTTAAAAATGATTACTTAAAAATAACAAAGCAAACTGCTCACTAGCTGATTTAAAGCTAGTTATTTATGTTGAAATAACTATTTTGTACTTAAAAGATATTATTGATTGAAAGGGCATTGCTTTTGCATCTTCATACCATACGGATATTACAAAGCAAAAATGATTTTTAAGGAAATAACCATCTATACATCCCGTCTAGAATCTCAAAAAGAATTCTATTGTCAAAAACTAGGTCTTCGCTTAACTGCGGAGAATACCTCTTCCTTTTCCGTTGCCACCGGTACTTCAATTCTAAATTTTTGTTATAGAAAATTTGCAACGGCTTATCACATCGCGATTAATATTCCGAGCAACAAAGATATGGAAGCTTGGGATTGGTTGAAAAGCAAAGTGGATTTATTGCAGGACGAAGGAAATTCATTAGTCAATTTCCCAAAATGGAATGCAACGTCATTGTACTTTTATGATCCTGATTTGAATATTATAGAGCTAATTTGCAGAAAAAATCTCAACTCAAACTCTAATAAACTTTTCAACGAACGTGACTTTTTACATATCAGTGAAATAGGTATGCCTGTTCAAAATATCGAACCCGTGTACAATATGTTGAATTCTCAATTAGATCTCGAAATATTTGATGGAGATAGCGAAAGATTTTGTGCAATCGGTGAAGAAACAGGGTTGTTTATCGTGATCAATAAAAAATTCAAAAAATGGTTTCCAACCAATGACACCGCTTATAGTTCTGATTTTGAAGCAATCGTTGAAACCGCTAATAATGAAAAAAATATTGTCTCTTTCAAATCAGGATTCTTAGACATTTACAAACCAAATTTAGTGTAATCAATGCGCTCTTATCGATTGATGCTTCTTTTTGCAAATTTATTGTTTTGTTGCACGCTCTTCGCCCAACAAGAACTAGTGGGTACATGGAAACGAGTTCAGGACGAAGCAACAAATGAAGAAGAAATCTTTGAAGGAAATATCTTGGAGGTCAAATTTCAAAATGATGTTTTTATTGGACAGTTGATTCAACTTGTTCCCGATGCCAAAGTATACGGGTATAAAGTAGGTCAAATAAAATGGAAAAATTTTCAAAAGATATCCACAAACAATTATTTACTCGAACTACTCCTCATGGCCAAAGATGACGATTTTGAATTTAATAAAGTCGTTTATTTAAAAGCCAACCTTCTCTTAATCGATCCTGACACCATTAAAATCCGATTCGAAGATCATCCAAGAATTTTTTCTGGTCAAATGCAAAAGTATATCAGAGTTGGGTTAGAAAATTCGTAAGATTGAAATAATGTTATAGGACGTTATATTCCGTTTCCTTTATCCAATAATTTTCTTTTTCAACAATGTTTTTACAGCAATCTATTTTGCGTTCAATGCATTCTCTAAAATCTCTCTTGTCAGTGTTGACAGCTGAAGATTCTGAAGCGAAAATACCATTTCATCTCCATTCGATTCTTTATAAGCATCTTGAAATTGGTATTTACTGATCGTCGCAAAAGCATTGTCCTCCAACTCAACAATCAAACTATTTTTAGCCGCATTATCAAACTGTAAATCTTGTCCACCTTCATAGGATAGCATCGCATTATTGGTTTTATCCAACACATAAAAGTTTTTGATTTTTGTACACTTCTCCTTATTCAAATAAAAAACACAAGGACGTTCCTCATTGAGTTTTTTGTAAATTTTGTCAATGTTTAATATTCCAAATGAACGTATCCCTATTTTTCGCTGAACGGCATCTACCAATTCGCCATCTCGTTTCTTCTGCTCATATTTCTCTTTTGCTCTTTGATAGGCTTTTTCAACATGAACCCAATCATTACATCTTTTGTCATATGCTTTTTTGTATTCACTATAAAATTCAGAATTTTGTCTCTTCAATGATGTCGATTTAAAAAGTAGATATGGGTATGCTTTAATTGTCAATGTAATGTTATACTTACATTCAAAAGTGATTAAATAATTGTCCTCATTAGGATTTGGGATAATTTTAATATCCTCAATGACATAAGGATCCACTCCTTGTTTTAAATGAGGGTCGAATCTCGCTAACCAAAGATGACGATAAAATTCTTGAGCAATTTTTTGATCCGTTGTTTCATCCACCAGCCAAGTAATTATTTCTTTTTTATCGAATTCTGAGTAGTACTTCGGGTAAAGGCACTTGTTGATCGGATTAAAACTATTATCTCTTGAATCCTTATGTGCCTCAATCGTAAATTGCATTTCATCGGATTTATAATCAATATAGTTAGGATTAGCAGTATTATCATTTAGTACTCTAATAGATACCGGAATCGTATCCAAGAACGGTTCTCCACACGCTTGAATATTTACATGGTTGAAATATCCCTTTAAATTTTTAGAAGACTCCCCTGCTACTGACAAACCCGTTTCAACCCATTCGCCCGTTTTTTCATTAAATGAATATTGATGGTAGCCATCCTCATTTTGATTTGAAGTAAACTCAAAAGTAATGGGTTCTCCTTCTAAATTTGGGAATACCGGTTGACCATCTTGTGAGACCCGAAATTCCAACATTCCAGCAGATTGCAACACTTCTTTTACGCCATTCTCTTCTATGGTCATTGGAATACCGCTCAGAAAAATATCGAGTGGATTATTTAATTTACGATATTTCACATCTACCTTACCTTGTACAACATTACCCTCACGGTCTACAAATGCATTTTTGGGGATGGTAATGATTGTTGTACTCTTGTCTGCATAAAATTCATGTTCTTTCTCTGCACTTATACGAAAAGTTGAAAACTCAGGCTGCAGTTCAGGTATTGGTGGATCAATAAAAGATATTTTTTCTTCCTCATCACTTTTATCTCCATATACAAATTGGCCAGTAAGCTGTGTTTGAAAAAAAACAAAACAGATGATTATTGCGAAAAAAGATTTAAAAAAAGTCATACAGCTGTTGTTTGGTGAGTGTTATGTTATTTAGACGCTTATAAATTAATTCGATACTAACTTTAACTATCGTAAAGATGCATTAACAAATAAAAATGGTGGGTGATTAAAAAAAAATCTGATTTCTGGAACCATTCCAAATCCAAAAGGGCCTTACTTATACGGAGATTCGTACTTGTTTTAGTACGATAACCATCAAGCAGGTTTGTCCAAATAATTGAATTCGCTATATTTAGGGCGTGCAAAGTAAACTTATAATTGTCCTTATCACAACCGTATTTTCCTCATTCTTTCAACTTGGGTAACACGTAATACATTCCTAGGACGAAGCACGTTATTGTGTTATTGCTATTGAAATGATCTTTTACTGCGTTGGAATAATAACCGCATGGAGAATAGACTTCTTTTAAAATTCAACAATCAGCGCTTGATTTTGGACGATATTGAGTTATACTATTCGATAAATGATCATTTTCATAAATAATCGAACAAATAGAGATATCCTTAATATGGATATGCTTTTCTTTTTCTAAAAATCCCTATTTTTGCATTTCACATAAAAGTATATAATGAAAAATTTATTAACAATAGCATTATTTGGATTATTGGCAATCACTTTTTGTGCTTGTGGAGGAGAGAAAGCAGCTGAAACAGCGGCTCAAACCGTCCCTCAAGCAAAAGCAGTAACTGCTGATAAAATGAATCAAAAAAATATTCAAAAAGGGAAAGCAAATCCAATGGGTGGACAAGTCGGTACTGCTGTCATGCCATGGGTTAAATTGGACAAGGTAGAATCTTTAGTAAAATCTGAAAAGAAAAAAGTCCTGGTCGATGTTTACACTCCTTGGTGTGGCCCTTGTAAGATGATGGACAGAATGACTTTTACAGATCAGGCTGTGGTCGATGCAGTTTCAAAAAGTTTTTATCCTGTTAAATACAACGCAGAAGGTCCTGATTCTTTCAATTTCATGGGTAAGGAATATGGAAATCCAAACTTTGATCCTAACAAAACAAGAGGTAGAAATGCACGTCACGAACTGGCAAACTTCTTTTCAGTGAGAGGCTACCCTACTATGGTAGTTATGGATGAAAACATGAAAATTATTGATAAGATTGTTGGTTACAAAAAACCAGCTGAATTACTTAAATCCCTTGAAAAACACATGTAATTTTGTTTTTCGTTAATAATAATTATTACTAACGACAACATTGTTAAAAAAAAAACCACGCTGGTTGTCTGGCGTGGTTTTTTTCTTGAAATGCTTAGTATTTATCCTATTTCTAAATAGTTCTAAAATTTATCTTAATGAAAACATCAATCTTAAAAAGTGTATTATTTTTATTTGCAATTGTATTGTTTAGTCCTGCTTGTGAAATTACTGTAGATGACGACAATCCAATCTCTTCCTCCATGGATCTCAACGAAATGGAGACATTCGGCTGGGTGTACAGTGAAATTCAATTCAATGGAAGTGGCTTCGATACCAACTGTAGTAATGTATCCGTAGTCCTGTCTAGCGGTGGTACCAGTCAAGAAATTGAGGTGCAAACTTGTACAGAAAATTCAATAGTTGCTTGGATTCCTGATACGATGGAACCAGGTATGTATGATGTTACACTAAATGTTGGAGGGAATTCTTTTACTTCAATTGGTGGAAATGATCTTCAAGTTGAAGTTAAAATCAGACCAGTAATTTTGACAATGTCTCCTACCGCTGTTGCACCAGGAGGTACTGTAAATCTTACCGGCAAATATATCTTGAACGAAACCAATACGCCACAGTATGACCCTCAAGTTTGGTTGATGGCGACAGGATATACCAATACGGTAAGCGACATCACAGTCAATGCTGAAGGTACGGAAGCTACGGTTGTTATTTCAGATAATATTGCTCCCGGTGAATACACTTTCAAATTGTCATGTGTAGAATGGAGTAATGAGTTGGTCATAACAATTTTGTAATTATATTGTTTATTTCCTTTTTAGTAATAGAGAAGCAGGTGTTTGTAAAACCTGCTTTTTTTTGTTTAGTGGGGTTTTTGGGAGCCTAAGGATCCACCCCGATCAATAAATCGACCCTCCTTGGAAAAGGAGGGTTAGGACGTGAGGACAGAGCTCGCAAACCCTAGAAGGCCGAAGGTCAACCGCTACAAAACCCTTCGATAAGTTATTCTTATTGATAATTTAACAATGCTACAATTTCTGGTTTGGCAATTGGATAGACCAATTGTAACTTTTACTCCTTTGATCAATATAGCACCGATATTTTATAGTAGTTTTGCATTATCAAATTTCATTTTTTATTTAATAGTTTTTCCATGAAGTATTTTTATTTAGCAATCGTCTGTATAACTATTTTTTCTTGTCAACCAGATTCCTCAAAAACACCAACTAAAAAAGCAGAAAGAACGCTACTGACCATCTCGCCAATAGAACGGGATGAACTGATCATAGAATTAAAAGAACGTTTTGAGAAAGATCAGAAAGCACTATCCGATTACATCAATGCAAGTGATGCGGATGCGGATCAATTAAATTCGGTAAAGAAAAATGTGTTTGAAGAAAATGCAAATCGCATGAAAGAAATATTTAAAAAATATGGCTTTCTGGGATGGGATTTAGTGGGTGAAGAAGGCGCTCATTATTTTTGGTTGATGGTACAACATGCGGATCATGATACCGATTTCCAGTATGCTGTCTTAAAAGAAATGGGTCCAGCTGTCGAAAATAACAATGCTTTTGCGCCTAACTATGCATACCTAACAGATCGAGTACGTTTAAACACGAATAAGAAGCAAATTTATGGAACACAAGTAAAGTATAAAGAGAATGGTCAAGCAGTCCCTAAAATTTTAATGGACAGTCTAAACGTCAATAAAAGAAGAGCCAACATCGCTATGAAACCAATTGAGTTGTACTTAAATACGATGACAGAGAAACATTTTAATCGAAATAAAGCGGTGTATTTGGAGAAAGGAATTAAGCGTCCGGTTTTACATGAAATTGATGTAAAATAATTTTAAATTAAAAATAGACCTCTTACGTGTATACGCGAGTGTACACGTGTGAGGTCCATTTTAAATTTTTAATTTCTATTTTTTAATTTTATTTGTTTGTTCCAACACAGTTCAAATCAACGAAAGCATTCTCCAATCTATTGACGAAAGAATCTTCTCCTGCTCTCAACCATTTTCTTGGATCGTAATTTTTCTTATTCGGCTTATCATCTCCATCTGGGTTTCCGATCTGAGCTTGCATGTAAGCTTTCTTGCCTTCGTAATAATTCTTCACACCATCCCAGAAAGCCCATTGCATATCTGTATCGATATTCATTTTGACGGCTCCGTATTTGATACCTTCTCTGATTTCTTCCCGAGTACAACCTGATCCACCGTGGAAAACAAAATTGATCGGATTATCTTTTGTGTTGAATTTTTCTTTTACGTGATCTTGAGAATTTTTCAAGATAATTGGTTTCAATTCAACATTTCCTGGCTTGTAAACTCCGTGCACATTTCCGAAAGCTGCAGCTACTGTGAAACGATCACTAATTTTACTTAATTTTTCATAAGCATAAGCTACTTCTTCAGGTTGCGTATATAAGCGCGAACTATCAATATCGGTGTTGTCAACTCCATCTTCTTCTCCTCCTGTTACTCCTAGTTCCATTTCCAAAGTCATTCCGATAGCGTTCATACGTTTCATATACTTTTCACATAATTCAACGTTTTCTTCAATCGGCTCTTCAGAAAGATCCAACATGTGAGAACTGTATAATGGATATCCACGTTCTTTATAAAACTTTTCACCAGCCATTAGCATCCCATCCATCCATGGTAATAATTTCTTTGCACAGTGGTCCGTATGTAAGATTACTGTTACACCATATGCTGCTGCCATTGTATGTACATGCATTGCACCTGATATAGAACCCATGACTGATGCATATTGATGTTCATTGGTCAATCCTTTTCCCGCAAAGAAGGAGGCACCTCCATTGGAAAATTGGACAATTACCGGAGAATTTAATTTCTTGGCTGTTTCTAACACTGCGTTTACAGAATTGGTTCCTACTACATTTACTGCTGGTAAAGCAAAATCATTTTCATTTGCAAAATTAAGTAGCTCTGTAACTTCATCCCCATGTAATACACCAGGTCTGAATCTTGTTGATACTGTTGTGGACATTGATCAGTTTTTACTGTTAGTTAAAATAAATTTTCATATAATTAGGCCAAGCCTTTTTCAGCGAGGTATCTTTCTGCTTCGAGTGCAGCCATGCAACCGGTTCCTGCTGCGGTTACTGCTTGACGGTAATGTTTATCTTGAGCATCTCCACTTGCGAAGACTCCTCCTACATTCGTCTTGGTACTATCTGCTTTTGTAATTAAGTAGCCGCTATCATCCATGTCAAGGAAATCTTTAAAGATACCTGTATTTGGTTTGTGACCGATGGCAACGAAAAATCCTTTTACCGGAATTTCTGTTTTCTCACCGGTTTTGTTATTGACCACTCTCATTGCCTCGACTTCTTCTTCACCAAGAATTTCATCGGTAGAGGTATTCCAGTGAACAATAATATTCTCAGTATTTTTTACACGCTCCTGCATAATTTTAGAAGCTCTCATTTCGTCACGACGGACTAACATATGTACCTTCGGACAAAGCTTTGCAAGATAAGTCGCTTCTTCTGCAGCAGTATCCCCACCACCAACAACCGCTACATCTAGTCCTTTGAAGAAAAATCCATCACAAACTGCACACGCTGAAACCCCTTTATTGGTTAATCTTTTTTCAGAATCTAATCCCAACCATTTAGCACTTGCTCCTGTCGCAATGATGACCGTGTTTGCTTTCAATTCCGTCCCTCCTTCTGTCCAAACTGTATGGACTTCAGCACCGAAATCAACACTTGTTATCATTTCCATACGTATGTCTGTACCAAATCGTTCCGCTTGTTTGCGAAAATCTTCCATCATTTGTGGCCCCATGATGCCATCTGGATAACCTGGATAATTTTCAACATCCGTAGTAATCATTAATTGTCCACCCATTTCTGGGCCCGTATAAAGTACAGGTTTTAAACCTGCTCGTGCTGCATAGACCGCTGCTGTATAGCCCGCAGGTCCAGATCCTATAATTAGGCACTTCACATGTTCGTTGTTCTCTGACATTGACTGAATTTTAAATTATAAATGAGCCGCAAAAATACGCATATTTAAGGGTTTTTACGAACTGATACAAATTGAAATCTAAAATCGCGGACTTCTATGAGAAAAATTTAACGATAACTTCGTTGAAAATACTCGCCGTAGCTATGGCTATGCCTGCGCCTGCCTGCCGAAGCGGCACGCAAAGGCAGGTTTTTCGCCTTGTTCTCAATAAATTTTCCTTCCATATAGTCACATCGATTTTAGAGTACAATTTGTATGAATTGATTGATATATCCATTAGAAACAATTTTTATCCAATTACGTTTAAACATTAAACATCCTGAATTCCCCAAATGCTGAATTTAATCTATTCCGGCGCATTAACCACCCTTTTAGTAGGAGTTGCGGTGCTTGTACAGTTCGAAAAGAACTATCGCATAAACAACATTACTAGAGGCTTCATCATTCTTTCTAGCTTCTTCTATGGAATCAGCTTTCTCCTTTTTTCTGAATCAATCGCAGACAAATCAAGTATTTTACTCAGAGATTTTACACTCATCTTTAGCGTCCTTATCCTATTTCGGATGATTCGAAATGTCAAAATACTCTTTCCCATTTTATTGACTGCCCTCATTGTATCAATGTCTTCATTTGGTTTTAATCACCTACACGACAGTTTTAAGATTAGCAAATTTTCTATACTGAAAGACGCAAGTGTTAGTACGGATAAGCCGAAATCAAAAAAAGTAAAAGCTCCGAAAGCTAAAAAATTGACAACCAAATCTGACAAAAATTAAGTTTAGTTTCTTTATATTTAGTAAACTTTAACGGGATAGTTTTCGTTTGAGTTGAAGAGAGAATACAAACACAATGATTTCCATCATCTACACTTTTAGCTTTCTGGCTAGCTTAATCGGTTTATCTGGTTGGTTTCATTTACAAAGTCGTAATAAATCTACCACTCCTTTCAGAATCCTATTTCTAATTGGTTTTCTGATGTATGTGCTTTCTGTATTTTTCGTTGATGCTTCTTTCACAAACAAACTTTATTACCTATGTCGAGATTTGGCATTAATCTCTGTTGGCTCTTTTTTTCTCGGTCATGTGCTAAAGGATAAGACCCTATTTGTAGCAATTACAACTGTATTGTTAGGTGCTTTTTATTTTTGGGGATATGATTTCTTCAAATCCACCTATACTCCGCGTACTGAATTTTCCCAATTGTCATTGATTATCGGTCCTGATGATCCCAATACGACTCCGTCCTCCAACGAGTATGTAAAGGATGGAGAATTATTGGTGCTTTTAAATAAAAGTATTGAACTTGAAAATTTCAAGACGCTTGCAAAAAATAATGGTTTCATAATCAAAAAAGCATTCCACCCAAAAAATAAAGATTGGACGCGATTAGATGATTATTACCTGGTAGATGTCCCTGTGAATTACGAATCTAAAGTTGGTTCAATTATTCAAAAATTAGCAAATTCTAATTTGGTGGAATGGGTAGAAGGAAATGAAATCATTCAAATCAATCGCCAATCAAAACCAATTCCTACTGATAAATCCCGAAATTTTGGAATCAACGATCAGAAGCAAAATATGCTTTGGGGTTTTGAAAAAATGGAAGTGCAAAAATTATATAGTCTTTTAAAAAAGAATAAATATACACCAAAAAAGAAAGCTCTCATTGCCATTTGCGACACGGGTGTTTCGGGCAAACATGAAGACTTAAAAGGGAATTATTTTTCTATCAAAAGCGCTTATGATTCAGATGGAATTGGACATGGTACACATTGTGCGGGTGTTGCTGCCGCTGTTACCAACAACAGAAAAGGAATTGCATCTTTCAGCCCAAATGCAGATTACGTAAAAGTTACAAGCATCAAAGTCATGAATAATTTTGGGGTGGGTTCACAACAAAAAATCATAAGTGGCATCATTGAAGCTGCTGATAATAAAGCAGATGTTATTTCACTGTCACTTGGTGGGGTATCCAATCAAAAACGACAAAAGGCTTATGAGGATGTCGTGAAATATGCAACCAAAGCCGGATCCATCGTAGTCGCTGCTGCTGGAAATAGTAAAGCGAACGCTAAAAATTATTGTCCTGCCAATGCCAAAGGCTTGATCGCTGTTGCAGCAATTGATACACTTGGTAGTATTGCCAATTTCTCCAATTCTGTCGAAGACCTAAAAATGGGTGTAGCTGCCCCAGGGGTGAATATCTACTCTACTATTCAAGATAATAAATATGCTTTGATGAATGGTACGTCCATGTCAACACCTTATGTAGCTGGATTGTTAGGATTAATGAAATCTTTGAAGCCTGAGTTATCTACGGAAGAAGCATACAAAATATTAGACGAAACAGGTTTAAATTCTAATCAACCTAGTAAAACGGGTAAGATTATCCTGCCACATAAGGCGATCGAGATGTTGATGAAGTAAGAATAGAATTCCTTTTTTTTATTGAAATTAGGAAATTCAAATTCTAACGCCCTTTGCATTTACATCAATTGCAGCTTTTTAATATAAACCTGATCCTTAGTGTGGATTGAAATTGAATAACTTTGACTGAATGTTAAGGTAGGTTGAGCAAGATTGACTATAAGATGATTACGGTTTTTCACTTCGTCATTAGTCTCATAAATCAGATTACCTAGTGCATCATGGATTTGAATTTTATATTTTGAAATTGTATTGTTATTAAAAAATAAAGGGATATAGATTTCACCCTCTTTCTGTGTGGTTCCGCTAATTGTTGCTAACTCAATATTATCCATTTGATTCAAAGAAGGATTGGCATCACCACTTAATAAAATTTGATGTGCTTTCCAAAAATCAGGAATTCCATGTCCAAGATTATAGTTCAAGGCATCTTTATTATTGCCCGAAGCTTCTATGGCATCAAAAATTTCTTTGTTTGTTTTATTGGGGAAAGATTGCCATAAGGTTGCGACCATTCCTGCAATCAAAGGTGAAGAGAAAGAAGTTCCGTGCGATTCATGCACATTATAAGAATAGATAGATGCCACTGGAATCGACTGACCTAATGCAGCTACATTGGGTTTCACTCGCCCATCGGCAGTTGGTCCGAAAGAACTAAATAGAGCATGCTCACCGAATTCGTCTGTTGCTCCGACTGCCAACACTCCTCTCGCATCTGCAGGCGTACCAATGTATCTCCATTGATTATCGCCCGAATTTCCAGCACTACTTACAATCATCAATCCTTTTGAAAAAGCAATATCTGCCGCTTTTGAAGCCAATGAAGTTTGACCATCCATGTCGAGATATTTGTAGTTCATATTCAAATCTGAAAAAGTAGTGTATCCGAGTGAGGAATTAATGATATCAACTCCCATGCTATCTGCATATTCTACTCCAGCAATCCAATTACATTCTTCAAATAAATATTCACCTCGTACATCTTCCGTTTTGAAAAGTACATAAGTTGCTTTTGGTGCAGTCCCTGTAAATAATCCAGGCAAATCAGAACCCATAACAGAAAGCACTTGTGATCCATGAGGACTCGATTCATAAACTGTCGCGTCATTATCAACAAAATCCCATCCTTCTATAATTCTACCTTCCATTCTCATTTTATCGAAGAAAGGCATGATATCAGCATTGGTAAATCCTCCGTCCAAAATCGCAATCATCTTGTCTTCTCCTTTACTCCCTATTTCATGTAAAGCTTTTCCTTCTACCATTTCTATTGAGCGTTCTCCATACCCGTATTCACTTTCCAAAGTAGAATAAGCCACTTTTTGAATACCTGTTTTTAAACCAACTGTTTGTGTATTCTTCTTGGCGAAATTTTTACCAACATATAACACTTCTTTTACAAATGGCAGTTTTAATAGCGATTCAACTGTTTTTTCAGAAGCAAGAATGGTGGTGCTATTCATCCATTTTGATTTGTTTAAAATGGTGGCTCCTTTGGCGGTCACTGCATCTAAGTAACTTTCGCTTACAGGTAGATCTTCAGCTGTGATAGCAATGCCTTGTTGGTGACGGCGTTCGATTGCGCGGGGAGAAAGAAAATATTGTGGTTGAAGAATTGAAAAATTAGAATTGGCTTTATCTGTAAAACTTAACCAGTACTTTCCCTGCACCTCTTCTTGACCAAAAGAGGCAAGAAAATGAAACAGGAAAAGTATGATTAAAAAATACCTCATAGTAAAATGGGATATTGATTCGCTTTAAAATCGGGTTTTGGAAAATGGGAGGTAAGAACAGAAAAGGGATAATGTCTCAATTATAAAAGACAATGTTTCCGTCATTACGAATGTAAGTGATTATTCCAGCACCTGACAGAATCTCACATGGTATTTTTCACAGCTTTTTATTTTCTAATATTTTATGACGTGATGGTTATTTGGATACGGATGGGAAAAGGAAAAGAGGAATATTCTACCCTGTTTGGAAATGATGGTTTTTTGAATAAACATTGTTTTGGTGAAAAATATTTGGTGCTATGTTGAAAGCAATGGGTAATAAATTTACTTCATTAATAAAGTCTAGATTCTTCTCCATTTTTTAAATTAACCTGAGCCTATCGAGCTGCACTCAAAAAATATTGAGATGCTAATGAATTTTAATAATTATTTATCCACTCAAATCAACATAGAACCAAATAATTAGAAGATTCTCTTTATGTTTAAAACAAATTATTTTTGAATCTGTTAACTATTAGTATCTTCATTCAATATTCTATCCCTTTTAAAACTAATTAATGGATTCTGTTTCACAAGCTGTTTTAGGTGCTGCCATCGGAGAAGTCGTTTTAGGAAAGAAACTTGGAAACAAAGCGATGTTTTGGGGTGCTTTGGGTGGAACCATTCCCGATTTAGACGTGATAACAAGTCCAATCCTTAGTGAAATCCAATCGCTGGTTTTTCATCGGGGTCTTTCTCATTCCATCATGTTTGCAATTATTGGAGGAATTGGGTTTGGGTGGTTGATTCACCAACTATACAACTCAACTTATTATCGGAATTTGCTTTGGATTTTCCAGTCTTTATTTATCAGTTGTATCCCAATAAGTGTTTGCTTCTTTTTGTTTGGCGCAGATGATCATCGTTATCACTTTTCTGCAGTTGCCATACTAATTGCTGGTTTGATCTATTATTTTTTAGACAAACGATATGGGGCTACCCCAGTCGAGGAGATAGATAATCCAAGTCGCCTAAAATGGATGTGGATGTTTTTCCTGGCCTTTATTACCCATTCATTATTGGATTGTTTTACGATGTATGGCACGCAATTATTTTTACCATTTTCGGATTATCGAGTATCATTTGCGACCGTAGCGGTATCTGACCCATTCGGGTACACCTTACCATTTATGATCTGCTTATTTATAGCTATGCGGTATCAAAAAAATGAATCTCCGAGACTTCGCTGGGCATGGGCAGGTTTAGCCGTTAGTTCCTTTTATTTAATGTTTACGATTTGGCATAAACAGGTGGTCTTTAAGGAATTTGAAAAACAATTAGCACAACAAAACATTTCCTATGATCGATATGCATTGGGACCATTTATATTTTCAAATTTACTATGGGGAATAACCGTTGAAAACGAGGATAGATTCTACAACGGTTCCTACTCCATTTTTGATAAATCTCCCATTCAATTTTTGCCGATCGAAAAAAACCACCACTTAATTGAAAATGGAGACACTGATCCAACAATTCAGACGCTAAGATGGTTTACCAATGATTTTTACAATGTCATGGAAAGAGCAGATGGTAAAATTCAAATTAATGATTTGAGATTTGGGACTTTCCAACAAACAGGAGATATTTCAGATTTTATTTTTCGATTTCGATTAATAAAAGAGAAAAATAAGAAGTATGAAATGATCGCAACAATTGGTGGTCCTGAGGATAAGAATATTTCTAGTGTGATGAGTGATTTGTTGGAGCGGATTCGGGGACGATAGGGACATGAAATCAATAGCTTCAACCACAATATGAGAATAGGTCTACTCAAGTGAAAGTAATTTCTTGTACTCAATTTTACTAAAGTGACGTGGATCCCTTGGCATCCTATCTATAAAGAAAACTTCATCATGACCAAGCGCCAATTCGTTAATCTCGTTTTTGATTCTTTCGCTTTCATCTGCATTTTCAAGCTCAACAAATAGTTGCTTTTTCTCATTGATTAACAACATAGTTCCGATATTGACGCCCTTAATTTGACCGAGTTGTTGCTCCACAATAAACGGAGAAATAACTTGACCATTCTCTACAATCAATGAGTTTGATCTTCCCAACAAATAAAGCACACCATCCATCAACCGACCACTATCACCAGTACGATGCCAAATTGTGTCTCCATCTTTAATTTTATTCATTCGAAATGCTTCTTCACTATTATGATACGCACTTAGTACATGTGGACCCGTAACGACAATTTCTCCTACTTCACCAGTTGGTACTTCCCATTGGTGCCAGTCTTCATTCTTCAACTCAATAGCTTCATCTGTTATTTTGATAATTTTTAACTGAATTTCTGGATGAATCTCTCCTACTGCCAATCCATTTTCCATAGAAGAAAATTTATTGGAAACATCATCCATATTGATGGTACTAATGGGCTCTGCTTCTGTAGATCCATAAGCGATGATTTTTTCAGAATTCGGAAAAGCATTGTTAATAATTGTTGCAGTATGCGGAAAAACTGGTGCACCTCCCGTTATTATTTTTCGAAGATTAGGGATTTCGATTGTACTGTTTTTTGCTAACTGCTCAATAAAAAATGGAGAAGCGATTAACAAATTGACTTTTTCCTTTTTTAGGAATGAAAGCATTCCATTCGTATCTAAAGCGTCTTGTTTCTTTTGGTTAAATTCCGCAATCACACCAGTAGCTCCTGTCCCTAAGATACTGAGCAAAACAATCGGTAAAGTACTGACACATTTATCATCTGGAATTGCACCAATTTCATCTTTTAGAATTCTGAATTGCTCCCACAAAAACTGATGGGTTCTATTTGCAGCTTTTGGCAAGCCAGTACTTCCAGTCGTGAAGGTGATCAATGCGGTATCATTCGGCGCAACTCTTTTGTAATCAAATTGTTGGAATGACAACCTCTTTGGAGCAGACAACTTTATGGGAATACTTCTAAACGGCATCAATAAGTAAGCTAGCAAAATAAATTTTCTAGGTGCAATGATGGCATCGACTTCTACCACTTGCAATGCTTTTTGCAGTCGCTTTCTATCGGCCCATTCATCCACAAAAACAACGACTGCACCTAATGAAAATAACGCTAAAACTGTTTGATACAATTGAATAGACATTGGAACGAATACCAACACTCTAGTCCCTTGCTTTATCCCTTTTTTTGAAAAATGAATCGCTGTGGATTGAACTTGCTCACCTAATGCTCGATAAGAGATGCGCTCATCTTTGAAAACAATCGCGGTATGATCTGGATAGGTTGCTGCTTGATCAAAAAATATTTCTACTAAGTTTTTCTTCACAATTGTTAGTTTTATTTTTTGTTACACTGATTTCGAAAACAAAGTATATTGTCTATAGTCATTCCCGTCATAATTGATTGAAATTTGTGTGGAGACATTTGTTTCTAGCATCAATGCATGGATGCCTGCAACAAATCCTTTTTCTTTAGCACACTTGATTACTTTAGACAACAAAACCGCTCCTAGTCCGCTATATTTTGCATCAGCATCTCGCGCTAATGTCTTAATAACCAACGTTTTATTTTCCTTATTTAGTAAATCTTCATATGCGAAAATGAAGCCAACAATTTGACCTGATTTATTCTTTGCTAACAATGTATATTCAGGACTAAGTATTGGTAATACTGGCATCATCTTCTCTACAAAATCCACTTTTGCTATGGGACTAAAAAGATAGTTTTTAGAAAATGCTTTGTTACAAAAATCTGCTAACGCTTCAAATAATTCTGCAGCTTTTGATTTATCGAATATGCTAAATTGCACTCCTTTATGAATGAAGAACTCATGTTTTGGTAAAACTTTATGCCAATTATCATTTAAGGAATCGGTGTATTGAGAATGATAATTTGCTAAACTTCCCCATCCATCTTGCTTAAAAAAATAACTCAAATAAGGTGGCGTCACTGGCTCCAATAAAAAAGGGTTTTCTTGCTTTGAAGTGACCAACCGATATGCATTCCAGGTACTTCCATCCATCGGACCTAACACTTTATTGACACCATTCTTTTTTGCTACTTCTGAAATTGCATTTGACAACATTTGAAAAGTCTTGAATTCATCTTCGCAATAAACATACCCCACAGCAACATACTGCACATCTTCAATCCTATGATATGGATTGAGATAACAAACTGCTCTTGCAAGATATTCTCCATCCGATTCAACAAGCACCCCACACAATAAATGTTTTGGGTCAGGTGAGATTGGTTGATCAGCAGTTGTATTTAATGCACACAATTCACTCCAAAGTGGATCAGCAGGATTTATTTCATAACATTGCATAGTCGTATGCTTTTTTAAATGCCAAAGATTAATAGAATACCGATACAACATAATGGAATCGTCAAGTTATCATAACCACGAATACTCATTGATTCTCCAATCGCTGCAACAATCGCAATGAAGAAACTTACTATCAAACTAAAAAAGGAAATTTTCCCTTCAATCAAATAAAATGCCCCCATACAAATCAAAAATGCGATGACAATAAATGCAGTTGTTCCTGCCCTTGTTTTTAAATTTCCTAAAATACTATATTCTCCTATTGGCCATTTTTTTCCTACCAAGGCAGCTCCGGGATCCGCAAATGCCAACACCAAAATCGGAATAAAAAAGTAGCTGTAGTCTTCCATGAAATATTGAAATAAATAACAAATGATTACTACCACTGGAAACAATACACTTCCTCTTGAGGAACGATCAATTGCATTAACGGATTTCAAAAAATTGAATTTGATGGATAACACGACAATTACAGCGAAACTACTGCAGAGCAAAATCAAATCCAACGGACTCCATATATAGATTGGAAAGAATAGCGCAATCAATCCTGTAAATAAGTGGACAAATTTTCTGGTATATTCCACTTTTGCATTGAAGAAATGATAAGCAATTTCTGCAATTGCAAATAAGACTAAAAAAATAGTCGAAAAAATCATTAATGTTTTAAAATCTATACTAAAAAAAGCTGCTTTTGAAAATAATTCCATGACGTTTTTTTTATGTTATAAAATTTATTAACTCAATATATAAACTGTGTGTTATTCCTGTAATTTGTCTGTTACAAATTGCATGTAAAAAAATCCTTGGTCACGTGCTGCCCAATTTTGGGTATCTTCTATTCGCTTCAATCTTTTATCAATATCCGACATGACTCGAGGAACCATCAAATTCCAGTAAGCAAATCGTGCTCCGGGAGCAGCCGATTCGATCAATGATTCACTGGTACTTTTAAAAACAGTCGGGTTCATGTATTCAAAAATATTGGACAAATTGAACGCATTAAATTTTCCATATTTTGCAGATGCTTCCTGGGCATACCCAAGAAATAATTCAAGTCGATCCATATTGTTTTTAATTGTATCATAGTTTTCAGACTTCAAGTAATTGGGTAAAAAATCACCAAAGTCACCATTTAAACAATAATACAACATTGGATTAGTTTGTGCATTTTGAGTGCTAATATGTCGAGCTGCATTTTTCATAATGGTTGCTCCTACATTCACTTCTACTTGATCCAAAAATGCAGGATCTCTTCCAAAAACTCCCATTACTTTTTTGCTAAAAAATATTCTGAATAAAAATCGCCATCGTTTTGTATTCCATTTGTTAGAAAAAAATTGTTGTTGATCAACATCCGTTTTTTCAGCAAACAATTGAGCCACCTTTCTTTTATTATGAATAAATGGCAACATTTTCGTTGCAAAACTTCCCAGATATTTTTCAAACTTCCCCTGATAGATTAATCCCGATTCAATCACTTCTTTTTGATTGTCCCAATAATTTTGGGTTTCCTTTCTCAGATTGGGTTTAATGGTATTGTAAGTCTCCCATCTATTGTCAGAAGGTTTATACCCGAGAAATGCAATCATTTCGGGTTGACTCAATAATTTAATTGCTGCTTGTTTCAGTTCTGTCAAGTACAACTGTACTTTATTTAAATCGATGGCTACGACCAATTCTGGATCATCTAATAACAATGTAAATGCATTATCTCCAGCTGATGAGATTGACAATACTTTTCCTCCTTTTGGAGTTTGTAATCCCTCGCGAAGCAAATAAGGATCTTCCCATACATTTGCATAACGGATGTACGAGTGATCGACTTCTCCTAAGTGAAATTCTTCTTTAGTTTTCTGCATTTGAGATAATTTTTACTTGACCAGTTGAACCATCCATTTTTACGACATCTCCTGTCTTCAATCGCTTTAATAATCCTTTGATTGAGACAATACATGGGATTCCTAATTCACGAGCAACAATCGCGGAATGACTTAACAAACTTCCACGTTCTACCAAAATTGCAGATGAAGTTGGAAACAGCGAAACCCAACCAGGATCGGTACTTGAGGTCACCATTATTTTACCACCAATATCACTTACCTGATCTGGCGAGTGGACAACAATGACTTCTGATTCTATGACACCAGGACAACAAGCAATACCCGACATATCACCTTCTGCCAACGTTTCCTCTTCTTCCTTAAAAATCAGCTCATCATACACCACACCATAAGTCTCTACTCGTTCCGGTACAAACTCATCTGCCTCGTAATTCTGATACTTCATTTTACGATCTTCAATCGTTGATTTCAAATCCGGAAGAATCGATGTTCCTTTGATATAATCAAAAATTTCTTCTTTCGTGAGGTAAAAAATATCGCGGTCATTTTCTATCAAATTGCGCTCCTGAAAAGCAACACCCATCGCACTAAATATTTCTCGAACAATTCCGAATCCTCTGGTTCTTTCGAATCTAAGATTTTCACGATTGCTGACAAGGTCACGCGTTTTATTGGTGAAATATCTGAGTATTCTTTTCTTGAAAAATGTATTACCTATTTTATCGTCAACAATTTGTTGTGATTTTTCTCTTAACGCATTAGATTGCCCATTATTCAATGCTTCTAAAGCTGCTGGATTTTTGATATATGATTGCAAAATTTTTATAAATTTATCCGGTGCTTGATTGTAGGAAATCGTTTCTAATTTCAATTCTCCCAGACAACGTTCACCATATTTGTTCAAGTAGTTTTTGATGTCCTTGTACAATGTCGGGAATCGACCAGTTTCCAACTCATTCCAAATTGTTTTTGAATCTTCATTTTGGAAGAATAATTTTTGCTCTGAATTAGCGATAATATTTTTAGCCAAATTCAAAGACTGAATCATCGGTTGTACAGATATAATGTCATTGCTATGTGCCAACAAATCATTGTGAATGTGTGGACAATCTTCACCGAGATATTTGACAATTAATTTTTTGAAAACACCAAAATAAATCATTGCAAAGAAATCATTAACTAGTGGGGGTTTCCATTGTTTCGTTAGAATTTCTTCAAATGTATGATATTGTGCCATCAGTGATTCCGGACTTTCTGATTCGAAATCTATGGCTTTATATTCCGCGATTGTTTTATCCAAAAAAGATAAAAATCGATTTCTATCACTAGGTAACTTCCAGAACGCTTTGATCATTTTCAGAATGGTCATAAACATTTGCCAACGAGCACTCCATTTTCCTTGCACATACTGATCTTCCAATTCAAATCGCTCTTTGATACCCATCATGTTTTCCATAAATGCTGCATTGATCGTATATCCTGGCAACAAACTTAGCACACGATACCAACTTCGGAGATTGTAAAAAACGCGTCCACGTAGCAGACCCAGCATATTTGCAAAGACCTCCTCATTATCCGCCAATGTTTTGTTGGATAAACCTAGTAATTGACAAAATTGAATATAGACGACCCGATACATTTCTCGAATAAAAGAAAAGGTCAATGGTGTGGTGACACCTGGATAAGATTCAATGATATTGCTATTATCCCAAACAATTTTTGTTCCTGTTTTCGATTTTTTCAAATGAGTAATCGGACGAGATTGAAGGATATACAATTGTCCTTTTTCATAAGCCCATTCGACATCTTGAGGAAATTCGTAAAATGAATTCAATGCTGTCAGTTGCTTTGTCAATGCATCAATTTGAGTTTGATCTAAACTCGCATCATTAATCTTATTTTCAGCTACCTCACTTAACAATACACCTTCATTTTCAAGATCATGGGTCATTCTTTCCGTTTTCTCAGCAATTTCAGATTTCTCCAATTTCCCGTCTGTGATGTAAAAATTATCCGCATTCAATGCACCTGAAACCAACCCTTCACCCAATCCATAAACGGCAGAAATCAACATTTCATTTTCTTTTTCAGTTACTGGATTCACTCCAAACATAACTCCTGAAACTTCTGCATGAATCATATGCTGAATAACGACTGCCATCCGTATAGGTGTTGTTATATTATTCTGTTTTCTATAAGCAACAATACGGTCAGAATAAGCGGACTTCCAAACATCCTTGATTTTGTCAAATATTTGTGCTCGATTGACATACAAGTA
>CALFWW010000003.1 GCA_937928575.1 uncultured Saprospiraceae bacterium
GTTTGACTTTGCCCTCGCCGGGCGGCAATCCTTTTTCCCAGATGAAAAAGTATTCAAAAAATCCTGGCTTTATTCAGTTTTTAACGCTCCAAAAGTTCTAAAATACTAAAATGAAAAAACTCGCTTAACAATACTTTTTCAAGCTTAATATATTTGCTATGCTAGCTGGCTAGCTCTTTTCTAACGGTTCGTTTGGCTCTTACAATTTTCATTTCTTAACGGATTTTAAAACTTTTTCCACTAAACTGAATAATGCAAAAAGTGAAATTCAACCTTCTTTTTTAATAATATTTTGAGTAGTGCGAATACAAATTAATGAAGTAATTAAGGACTTAACTTTCAGAAAACATCTAAATTTTGAGTACAAAAACTTAAACACCTCTTCCAGGGTAAATTAAACACCCTGCCCTTTCAGGACTTTGATGCTGAAGTGGAGTTAAGAAAAAGTTGTTGTAATTCTTGAATCAAAACGTCTTCTGTAAATATCTTAGCAGCAGGAAACAGTATCGTAATCTTATTGTTATATTCTACTTTATCTCGTTCATATGAAGGCGTCATACTATTAGACTCCCCCATTGCAAAAACAAACATAAAATCAGTCATTTCTTCCAAATTTGAAACAGTCTCCAAAATCATATTACTCTGATCGTAGGCTTCCATGATGATGAGCATTCCTGTCTGCTGGATGCCAGTTGGTAGAAGGTATTCCAATTTGAAAACTGGATGATTGGTGGTTGAAAATCGTTCGATAATTTTAAAACCGAGTATTCTTAAATAGTCGAAAAATAAAAACCCTTTATCGTTCTTTTCTAATTTTTGAAATCGATTTGCTATATAACTATGCACTTCTCCTTGATCACTTTTCTTGGCTTCATTCAATAAGGAACTTAGCGTTATTCGTTGTGTTCCTTCTAAGCTAAATGGAGTCATTGTTGGAATCACATATTCCTTTAACTTGGTTGAGTCAACATTAAAATAGTCAGGTGCCGTTTCTTTTAACAATTTAATTACGTCTTTCAAGACTTCTTCCATCGTTCCATTCGCATCGACAGTGACTATCTTTTCGTTTCGTTCTTTTTTCAAAAAATCAATTGCGGATAAATACTTCTCTCGGGTATTGGACAAATTCGTTTCAAATAATTCCTGAGGTTTATTTCTGTGTTTCATTCTTTGATAACAAACTTCATTGCTGACATTCATAAAAATAGTCAGGTCCGGTTGTCTGGCATTTTGGTTTAATGCCATCACATGTGCTTTCGAAAAATCCACATTAGTTTGATACACCAAAGAGGACAGGTAGTTTCGATCGCAAATAATCATATGGTCTGCCCCCCTATCCAACCAATCATTGAGCACTCGATTTTTATGATCCAATCGATTCGCTGCAAAGGCCACCATCAATGTTTCGGGAGTGAAATCAGTTATTTTTTTTTTCAATATTTGACGGATAAATAATCCACCAGCTGAAGGGTCATGCGGTTCATAGGTCAGCCTGACTTTCTTGCTCAACTGTTCTTCACAGAACCGAGCTAAGTGTCTTCCGATAGAAGTTTTCCCTGATCCATCCAGACCTTCTATTACCAAAAAAAATGAATCTTTTACCATGTATTCTTTGAAATGAAAAGGCATATAACTACCTGATAATCAATTTGTTTAATGCGAATTAATTTGCAACCGCTAAAATAAGAAATATAAAGAAATTAATGCATTGTATCTAATTATAACATTTTAATTACAAATTTCATCTAGCTTCAATCAAGCGTCAAAACTACCCATATATGTAGCCAATTGGGACAACTTCAGTATTATCTTTACTTGAGAAGATATATAAACTATGTTCCATCGACATTATTTTATAAAAAAACCTTATCTTAAGATGAATTAGTAGACTTAAAAGTTGCAACTATGACGGCCGTGAAAAAAAATGCTGTAGCAATTATTGAAGACAATATGTTGATCAGAAAAAATCTAAAAACATTTTTAGGTTTTAGTGAAGATATGGAAGTGACTCATATTGCTGGCTCCGTAGAATCTTATTTGCAACATATCAAAGTTCATAAAGCCTATCAACCCGACTTGATGTTGTTAGATATTGGACTTCCTGGCATGACAGGTTTGGAGGGAATTCCACTAATTCTGAAAGAGCAACCCGATGTCAATATTATCATGCTGACTACTTACGAAGAAGAAAGCAAAATCTTAAAAGCGATGTGTTCCGGAGCTGTAGCTTACCTTTCAAAAAAAGCAAGTCTGGAAGAGATTATTGAAGGGATGCGCGTGGTTTCCAAAGGTGGTTCGTATATGTCACCAATGATTGCCAGAGAAATATTCAACCACATGATGCGTGGCCAAGTTGTTGCAAAGCCTACTATCTTGACTGATCGCCAAATGGAAATTCTGGAAGGTTTTGTAGATGGTAAAACCTACACAGCGATTGCAGCGGATTTATTCATTTCGGTCGAAACCGTCCGTCATCATGTAAAAAAAATGTACAAAACCCTACATGTGAATAGTAAGTCGGAAGCGATTGCCCTTTATTTGAAGGGAGATATTAAATAGCAATCTACTACCGATCCAAAATATCCTAATCATTAAATGCTTTCGCTCGCATTGCAGCAGAACGCATCCCAATCTTTCCACCCAAAAATGCCATCGGCAAATAAGCTCCTAACAAATCCAACAACTTAAACCAAGTTGGTGTATTGGGAATCATCTGCACCATCATAAAACCTCCCACCAAAAAGAAAATACCAATAAACAACGCCAACAACATGTGATGACTCACTGCTAATCGCGCAGTCATAAAAGCACCTGAGAGTGTTCCGACTGCGTGCGCTACAAATGGTGCTAACAATGCACTTGTAGAATAGAGATGGATGTTGTTCTTGATGTCCTCAATATTGTTTGGATCTACACCTGGTGGCAACTCTACCATTCCACCCAGGACGGTTATTAAACCACCATTAATGACACCACCAAAGATGCCACCTGCTATCACTGCAAGAATGTTTCTGATAATTGGATTCATTTTTTCGCTTTTAAATATGTTTTGAATTACTAAATTTAGTGAACGAAAGACTAATTTTCAAAGATTTTTAGTGCAAACGTTGATCTACTTAAGTTTCATTAAAAAATGTTCTTAATTCTTCATAGAAAAAATCAGTAATGCCCATTCCTAAAAATAAAAAAGAATTGGTGGATGCGATCCAACTCAATTATCAAAAATTGGTTACTGATTTGGAAAACATCCCTACTCCACTCACTACAAATGTTGAATTGGATGGTCATGCCAAAGGAACAAAAATGAGTATTTGTAATTTGGTGAGTTACCTCATCGGATGGGGTGAATTAGTTTTGAAATGGCATCAAAAAAAATCAAAAGGACATCAAATCGATTTTCCAGAAACTGGTTATCAATGGAATGAATTGGGAGTACTTGCTCAAAAGTTTTATCAAGATTATGAACAATTGAGTTATTCGCAATTATTAAAAAAACTAGATCAGACCACTCAAAAAATATTAAAAGTTATTGACTCCACATCGAATGAAGATTTGTATGAAAAAAATTGGTATGAAAAATATACTTTTGGACGAATGATTCAATTAAATACTTCTTCTCCCTTTCTGAATGCAAGGAAGCGTGTTCGAAAATGGAAGCGAGATCATTTGTAAAAAATTCTAGACAATCAAATTAAAAAATAAAACACTTAACTAAACATCGCATCAATGCAACAAAGAATCTCAATCATCACTTTAGCCGTTCAAGATCTGGCTGCTGCTACTGATTTTTACATCCATAAATTCGGATGGACCAAAAGTGAAATGAGTACAGAAGGCATTTCTTTTTTTCATTGTAATGGAATGTTATTCGGTTTGTATCCGATTGAGGAATTTAAAAAAGGAGAAGATTTTGAAATTTCGGAAAAAGGAAGAAGTCGATTTACGCTTGCCTATTGTGCACGTTCGGAAGCAGAAGTCGATGAACTATTTGAAAGATTTGCAACCAACAAAGTTACTATTCTAAAAAGTCCAGAAAAAGTATTTTGGGGTGGGTATTCAGGATACATAGAAGACTTAGATGGGAATCTTTGGGAAATTGCTTTTAATCCTTTTTTAAAATTTGATGAAGCTGGGAATATTAAAGCCTGAGCGAAGGTGTAGGCAGTATACAGAGTGTTGGTAAATATGTAAACATAATGTTTTTATCATAAGAATTGAACCTTATTTCGTA
The DNA here is from genome assembly GCA_937928575.1 of uncultured Saprospiraceae bacterium. Lineage (GTDB taxonomy): Bacteria > Bacteroidota > Bacteroidia > Chitinophagales > Saprospiraceae > CALDGQ01. Next base: position 4,232 of record CALFWW010000003.1, read on the forward strand.
GTATCCACTACGGCCGTTGCCGACCGACCCTTCTTGAAAAAGGAGGGTGAGTACATGAATTCGCGAGTACATGAATATGCGAACAAGATAGTACGTTCTCAGATCCACGAGCTCACGCAAAAGCCCTCCCTTTTTTCCAAGGAGAGTCGACCAATTTATTGGGCGGGGTGGTTCCTACGCGGATGAAATAACATGGCGCTCAATTTTTTTCTATCTAAGTTTTTATGGTATTTTTTAGATTATCAAAATATATAATCTCTTCGGTAATTCGATCAGAGAATGTAATGCTGATTGGATAAACAATTTCAAAACATCAACTTTTACCAGAATTGCTTTGTTGTTGGATACTTTGCCAGCTAACTGTGACAAATTCTTCGGTGGCCTAGATGTCGGAATCTTCTTTCCTACACGATGAAAAAATCAATAAACCGATAAGAGATAAAAAACAAATGCAAAAAAGATGCTACAACATAATTTAAAATTTTAATTTACAATTTATTTACGCCTTGAAAGTTTTACGCTTTTAATGTGTACTCAATTTTTTTTTGATTATTTTTTTACAGGTATTATTTAATAATATATCAAACCAATTTATTCATGGCTGACGATCAGCAATTGTGGGGAAAATTAAAAAGTGGCGACCGAAAAGCGTTTGATCAAATCTATCGAACTTACTCAACTGCATTGTATAGGTATGGTTACAAATTTTCTAAAGACACCACATTACTAGAAGACTGTATCCACGATCTCTTCATTTATCTTTGGAAACATCGGGAAGGACTTTCTGATACTACTGCGATCACACCATATCTATTTACTTCATTTCGCGACAGGATAATCAAGAGCTTGAAAAAACGTCAAAAGACAAAGCTCGGTGAAAAGGAAGAAATGAAAAATCATTTTGATCTAGAGTTATCAAAAGCGCAATCTATCGTTCAGGAAGAAAGTATTATTGAAAATAAACAAATGCTGAATGAAACTTTTACACAATTGAGTCCTCGTGAAAAAGAAGCAGTCTACTTGAAATATAACAATCAATTTACTTCAGCTGAGATTTGTAAGATTATGAACATCAGCAATCAATCTTTTAGCAACGTCCTCGCCGCTGCAATAGAAAAAATGAACGGAAAAATTTTAAAATAATAGCGTACAAATTACAAGGTGCGTACTTATAGCTATGAACATAATTATTTTAGCTTAAACTGAATTTTTACAATCCTCAAATGGAACAATACTTACGATATAAAGCAGCTGATTTTGCTGGCGATTTGGAATTCATCAAATGGGTTCAAAGTGATTTTACGGAATATGCCGACAAGTGGGACACATTCATGAATGACAACCCAAGTTTAGGTGATGAAATCTCTGAAGCCATCGACATCATCGAATTATTTCAATTTGATGAACCAGCAATAAGTGAAAGTCCGCAGGAAAATTTATTAGCACGAATTAATACGACCCTTGACAAAGTACCTTCCAAAAAGCCAATTCAACCAACTGTAGACGTAGCGGATACTAAAGTTAAAAGTCCTCCAAAAACGCAAGAAGTATCCGCACCAACAACTCAGGAATCAAAATCAATTTTGCGTTACTTAATTCCCCTCGTAGCAGCAGCTTGTATTGGTGCATTTGCCCTATTCAATATGGGAGATGCCAACACTGAAAATGGTAATTCAGTGATCATGAATCGTACAGAGATTTCAGAAACTATCAACATTACATTGCCGGATCAATCTATCGTCAATTTAAATGCCTCATCCAGTTTATCTTACGACAAGGCTAATTTTTCAAAAGAACGAGTACTACAATTAGATGGTGAAGCATTTTTCAATGTCGAAAAAGGACAGAAATTTATTGTTAAGACCAAAAATGGAAGTGTTGAAGTATTGGGTACTTCCTTCAATGTTTTTTCAAGAAATAATTTTTTTCAAGTAGAATGTAAATCAGGGGAAGTAAAAGTGGTGGATGCATCAGGACAATCTGCTGTCCTATTAACTCCAGATGAAACTTGTAAATTATCAGGCAAAAAATTGGTGAAAAAAGCGACCCGAATGAAAGAAAGTGAATGGGTCAAAGGAATTTATCATTTCGAGAATATCCCACTACTGCAAGTCATTGAAGAATTGGAGCGTCAATTTAAAGTTTCAATTGTCATGACTGCCGAAGTTCAAAACAAAATGTATACGGGTACTTTTGAAAAGAATAATTTGACAGATGCACTCCGCACTATTACTTCACCATTAGGACTTACGCACACAATTGAAGCGTCTAAAAACAAAGGTAAAACAAGTGTTATTATCAAAATGACCGAATAGCATTCTCGTTACAGTGCTGCACAGTCATTCCTGCCTGTGCCTCATGCATAAACAGGACAGATCAGAAAATCTATGCAACACAACAATTTCAGTACTTTGTCTATAAAAAAATTGTAATATTGAGCGTTATAAAAGAGATATGACATGAATTGCTGTTTGATCTGATAAAAAACATGTCAAAAACTACGGTACTAAAAAGGAAAATAATTGCTTAAAAAATTAGACAAATACATGCTGAAGGGGTTTATCGCTCCTTTGATTGTCACCTTTTTTATCGCACTGTTCGTGTTGATCATGCAATTCCTATGGACCTATATTGATGATATTGTGGGCAAGGGAGTTGGGATGATTATATTGATAGAATTGATATCCTATTTGTCTGTCTCCTTGTTTCCGATGGCATTACCGATTGCCGTTTTAATTTCGTCGGTCATGATCATGGGAAACATGTCGGAGCGTTATGAATTGGCGAGTTTTAAGTCGGCCGGAGTTCCATTGTTACGTGTCATGTTGCCGTTGATATTTTTTGCAACGGGTATTGCCTTCTTTTCTTTTCTGTGTTCCAATTATTTTATTCCTGTTGCGAATTTGCAGTTCAAATCACGACTATACGACATCCGAAAACAGAAGCCTACCTTGAATCTTGAACAAGGTGTTTTCAATGAAGATTTTCAAAATTTTATTATTCATATCGGGAAGAAAGAAGAGGATAATAAGACTATTCACGACGTCATTATTTACGATCATGTGACCAATCAAAATCGGTTTAATATGATCACTGCGAAACGTGGAGAGATGTTCAACACAGAGGATCGAAAGTACTTTGTTATGAATTTATTTGACGGTCATCAATATCAGGAAACCAAATCCAATCACACAAAAAAAGGAAAGACCTACCCCTTTGTCAGGACTAATTTTAAAGAATGGACCAAAATATTTGACTTAAGTGAGTTTGACATGAAGGATACCGACAAAAACTTATTCAAATCTCATGAAAGTATGTTGAGCTCTTCACAGTTGATGGCTGCCATAGATTCGCTTGATGTAAAAATGGAACGCTCAAGAAATGGCATGTTGCAACTCATGAATCAAACCATTCATGTGCGCAAACCTAGAAAAGTGACGGATACAAAAGGTAAGAAAAAGAAACCCAAAAAATTACCATCAGGTGCCGGCAAATACAATAAAGGTAGAATGTACAATCAGCAGATTGACGAAGCCCTTGAATCTTACAATTCATTCTTAGAATTATTCAGCACTGCAGATCAGGATAAATTACTATCTAAGGTGCAAACCAATATGAGATCGGTCCAAGGAAAAGCAAAATCCACTACCCGATCTTTGGAGCGACACAAACTTAAAAGGGCAAAATATGTTTTTGAACTCCATTCCAAACTGGGGATGTCCGTAGTTTGTATCATCTTTCTTTTCATAGGTGCACCCATGGGCGCAATTGTACGAAAAGGTGGTTTCGGATATCCGATATTAATTGCGATTATCTTCTTTATGGTGTTTATGGTGCTCACAATATTTAGCGAAAAAATGAGTGAAGGATTTTTTATGCACCCCATACTAGCTGCGTGGCTACCTTGTTTAGTATTAATACCGATTGGCGGTATCTTGACTTACAGAGCAATGAATGACAAAGTGGTGTTGAATACAAACGGTGTCTCGAATTTTTTCAAAAAAATAGTTGCCAAATTTTCTAAAAACAAAAACACTCCATTAACGGAATCTTAGTATGCTCAGATTTTTTAGAGAGAATTTATTTTTCTTCATCCCATTTTTCATTTTCATGATTTTCGGATTTACCTTGTTATTGACTACTCAACAAGGAGCTGCAATTTTATTCTTTTCTGAGCACAGAACTGCTTTTGGTGATTTCTTCTTCAAGTACGGTACCAAATTGGGGGAAGATTATGCCTACGCATTTTTCTTTATCCTATTTTTATTTATTCGGTATCGATATTCGATTTTGGTACTAATAACAGGATGTATAGTGACTATCATTAGTTATGTCCTAAAAGAATTTTTCAGACATCCAAGACCTCGTACGTTTTATTCTGAAAAAGGAATGTTAGAAGAAATCAATGCAGTGGATGGAGTTACGATGCTAGGAGCCTATACTAGTTTTCCTAGTGGACACACTATGTCAGGATTTGCGCTGTATGGAATCGTCGCCTTTATCCTTCCTAAAAAATATATAGGTCTTTTAACAATACTATTCGCGATCGTTATTGGGACTTCAAGAGTTTACTTAGTTCAACATTTTGCAAAAGATGTCGTGTTGGGAGCTATTTTAGGTGTTTTAGTAGCGATGACTTTATTTTACTTTAATTCGCGCTTAAAAATAGACACAAATCAATGGTTTGACAGCTCAATTACATACCAACGCAAAAAAAAGACGGCATAATCGCCTCATACACAGTCAGATTATATAAATTAGGGGTTCATTTGAAAATAATACAAGCATATGAATCGTTTCTTATCCTTCCTCTTGTTCTTTTCTTTTATTGCTACCAATGTTTATGCTCAACCCACGAATGATGATTGTTCGACCTTGATTGATTTGGGAGAAGCTCCAGTATGTCCTCCTCCAGGTGTATTTACCAATTTGGATGCTACAGAAAGTAATATTGGGGCCAACAATTTGCCCGTGTGTTTCAACGGTGTTCAAAACGATGTCTGGTTCTCATTTACAGTTCCAAGTAATGGATCTGTCACTGACTTTTTGATTACAGTTTCTGGAACCACAAATGGGTTGGTCATGCCACAAATTGCACTCTATCGTGGAGACTGTTCTGGCTTACAAGAACTCTTTTGTGAATCCGCTCCACTGGATGAAATTTCGGTTGAAATGCAAGCACTTGGATTAACACCAGGTGTCCAATACTTTTTAAGAATTAATGATTACTCCGCTTCAGCCACTCCGAATTGGGGGGAGTTTGAATTGTGTGTCGCAGAATATGTTCCATCCGTCAATATTGGCGATGAAGCAGGTTCTTCTTTTTGCTTCGGATCTCTTTTCGATTCAGGTGGACCAGATGAAGATTATGAAAATGGCGAAAATTTTACTTACACGATTTGTCCGGATGATTTCACACAATGTATCGAAGTCAACATTGAAGAATACGCATTGGAAACAGGTTGGGATTTCCTAAACATATATGCGGGAGATGATGTCAACGCAGTTGGAATTTTATCTCTAACAGGTCAAGGAAGTGATGTTGTTGTTTTTTCTCCAGATGGATGTGTAACCCTAGAATTTACATCCGATGGTTCAGGTATAGATGCTGGATTTGAATTGAGTTGGTCTTGTAGTCCGTCTGCTTGTGACATTCCTCCTTTCAGCACTTGTGATAATCCTGATGTCATTCCATCTTTGCCTTTTGCCGCAAATGATCTAACAACATGTACTGCAGGTAATGCCGTCAATGCTGGACCTTGCGACAACGCAGATTATATGGAAGGAAATGAATATATTTTTACTTACGAATCTGAAGGTGATGAATGTATTTCCGTAAGTGTTGAAGGTACCACATTGGGAACAGGAATCTCTATTTTCAGTGATTGTCCTGATGTTGCGATTGATTGTATTTCTCAGACAGGAAGTGCAAACATTGTTGATCCTGTCATTGGTTTTGCCTATTTGGAAAATGCGGGTACTTATTATATCGCAGTCGCCAATGATCTGGGATGTACACCTTTTAATATTACGGTTGATTCGATTGAATGTCCAAATATCTTCCCATCGGCTGCACTTTGTGAAGATGCACTTGGCCTGAATGGTTGTACGACAAATATTCCAGCGGTTGTTTCCGTAGCACCAGGTGAAGGAGATCCTGATTTTATCAATGATTTGAATAATGGTTGCATCCTTGGTGGACCATTGAATTATACCTTCTTCTTTTTCCAAGCAGCTACAGATGGTAATTTTGGATTCACAATGCAAGCAGCTGATCCGAATGAATCTTCTGATATTGATTTCAACGTTTGGGGTCCTATACCTGATTTTGAAAATGCTTGTGAATACATCCTCAACAATCAACCTGCAAGAAGTAGTTATGCTGGTGGTGATGAACCTACAGGATTGGCAGATATACATCCGCAACTGGGAACACCTGTAACAGATGAATATGACTGCCTTGGAGATAATGATGATTTCGTCTCTACCCTTCCCGTTGAAGCGGGTGAATTTTATTTTGTTTGGATCAATGACTGGGGTAATGAAATTGTTTCTGGAGCCATCGCTATTGACTTTGACCAATCTACAGAAGGAGTATTGGATGCAACAGATTTTGGCCTATTTACAGTCTCTCCTGATACAGCTGTTTGTGCCGGATCACCGGTACAATTACTAGCAACTGGTGGAGACCTTTATGAATGGACACCAGCTACAGGATTGAGTTGTACAGATTGTCCAAATCCGATTGCAACACCAGATGTAAGCACCGAATATCAGGTGACCATATTTGGTGTATGTGATAACTTTTCTCAATTTGTAACGGTAGACCTTTTCCAATCATTGGATCTACAAGATGCAACAGTGTGTCTTGGAGAAGAAAATCAATTGGATGCAGGCCCACAAGATCTCAACATTACTTACACATGGAACCCGACAGCTGATTTAAGTTGTAGTGATTGCCCTAATCCAATTATTACTGCGAATACAGTTGGCTCAACAGACTATTCAGTGACCATTGATGCTCCAGGATGTACCGTGATTGATACCTTTACTTGGACGGTCGTTAATAGCTTAGCACCAGAATATACTATAGCTGACGACACACAACTATGTCTCGGTGAAAACACAAATATAGGAGGTCCCTTTAGCACAGATGTAACTTACAGCTGGACTTCTGAACCACAAGGATTTACAAATGCTACTTCAAATCCTAACATTACACCAACGGAAACAACTACCTACTTTCTGGAAGTTACTAATACGGCGTGCCCGTTTTCTTCTTTTGATAGTGTTTCGGTAGAAGTATTTATTCCACCAACCTTAACCGTTGCCAATGATACGACACTTTGCCTTGGAAATAATATGGAATTAGGATCGACATTGTCTGAACAAGGTGTCACGTACACCTGGACTCCTAATACGTATCTGGTAGATGAAAATGATCCAAATACAGCAGCAATCATTACTGATCCTGGAAACTACACGTACACATTGACAGCAGTACGTGGTGCATGTACAGAAGTGGCTACCGTAAATATCGAGGTGATAGAAATTGCACTGGAAATTACCAATCCGGATACTACTTTGATTTGCCAAGATGAATCTGTTATTTTAAACGCACCTTCTCTTCCAGCTGGAATTGCACCGACTTGGTCTCCTTCCACATGGTTAGACACAGATGCAGGAAATATGGTCACCGCTACACCTCAAGGCGAAATCTTATATACGGCAACTGTGACTTCAGGAATTTGTACTTATACCGATTCGGTTTTAATTCTTGTAGATTCTTTACCTGAAGATCTTAGCATTATGCCTTTAGATACAATGGTTTGTCAAGGTTCAATTGTTCAATTGACAACCACAACTTATGAGCAATTTGAATTTCCAGACATTGAATTTTTGTGGACACCAGATATTGGTTTTGAAACACCGGATTCTTTATTAAATATGGTGATTGAAGCCAATGCAGATCAAACGTATACAAGAACAACAACCAACGGAGGTTGCGTCTCCATTGATACTGCAAGAGTCGAGATTCTTCCAGTTGAGGAAATCATGATTATCCCTCCAGAACCAATCATCTGTCTTGGTGAATCTGTCAATTTGGATTCGGATGCGGATACAAATATGTTAGAAGATATAGAATGGATGCCGGAGTCTGGATTAAGTTGTACCGATTGTGCAGATCCTGTTGCAACTCCATCCGTAACGACTACCTACAACATCATGGCCAGACAACCAAACGGATGTCCTGCATTTGGAACAGTAACAATCGAAGTAGTTACCGAGCCACTCATTATTTTCCCTGATGTTGGACAATGTGTCGGCGATCAAGTAACCTTGAATTTGGCACCAGACGAACCAGAAACAACTTACACTTGGACTTCACCAGACAACCCTAATTTCTCTTCGAATGAAGCCAATCCAGTAGTTACGATGACGCAAGATATTACTTACATCGTTACTGCTGACAATGGAGTTTGTCCACCAGTAACAGATGATATCATTTTCGTAGTTTATCAAGAACCAACTTATACGGTAAGTCCTGATGTGACGATTTGCTCTGGTGATGTGATAACTTTAGAGGCGAACGGAACGACTTTCGGTAGCTACACATGGACACCTGGTCCGGATGAAAGTAGCATCGAAGTATCTCCTTCGCAAACTACGACTTATACCAGTACGTACACGTGGGGAGAAAATTGTGGAACTTTCACAGAAGATGTGACGGTAACGGTTGAAGAAGGATTTGATGTTTCTCTTATTGCAGATCCTCCAGTCGGTACCATCAATCAAGGTCAAGAAGTAATAATGACCGCCGTGATAGATCCTCCAACTGCAGACATTACCACTTACTCCTGGACATCAAATGGAAATCCAATCGGTAGCAATAGTGCAACCTTAATGGATCAACCTTTTGAAAATCCAACAACCTATGAAGTCATTGTAACCAGTGCCAATGGTTGCACTGATTCAGCTGACTATGGTTTTAATGTAAACCCTCCAAAATGGGATATCCCTTCTGCATTTACACCAGATGGTGATAATATCAATGACGATTTTGGTTTACTATCTCTCGGAGAAGTCAACATGGAATATTTCCAAATTTACAATCGTTGGGGACAAAAAGTTTTTGAAACCAATGACCCAGATGGTAGATGGGATGGTACGCACAAAGGAAGTATGGCACCGTCTGATGTATACGTGTATATCATCAAATTGAATCCTTTGTCCGGTGAAGTGATCTTGAAAGGAGATGTTACTTTGATACGATAGATAGAGTTTAGTACGAAAAAATTATAAATGGAAGATGCGGTTGGTGTCTTCCATTTTTTTTGTCCCTTCCGTTAAGCATAGGCTTCGCCTCTGCTTAAGCTACAAGCAAAATGGTTTTTTTGCTACAACTAAGCATTCACAATACACTAAATATCCGTTCAGCGTAGGCTGCGCCTATGCTGAAGCTAAAAGCAAAATTGTTTTTTGCTACGACGAGCGTATTTGAAGTGCTATTTGATGTTTTGTTGTTGTCAGGTCCAACCTGTCTTTTAGCAGCGACGTAGGCAAAGCCGTACGCCGAACAGAACGTGGCGAGAACGTGAATATGATACGCCCAACGTTAAGCATAGGCTTCGCCTATGCTTATGCTAAAAGCAAAATTGTTTTTTTGCTACAACTAAGTATTCACAATACACTAAGTATCCGTTAAGCGTAGGCTTCGCCTACGCTTATGCTAAAAGCAAAATTGTTTTTTGCTACAACTAAGTATTCACAATACACTAAGTATCCGTTAAGCGTAGGCTTCGCCTACGCTTAACGCTAAAAGCAAAATTGTTTTTTGCTACGACGAGCGTATTTGAAGTACGATTTGATGTTTTGTTGTTGTCAGGTACAACCTGACTTTTAGCAGCGAGGTAGGCAAAGCCGTACGCCGAACAGAACGCAGTGAGAACGTGAATATGATACCCTACGTTAAGCATAGGCTTCGCCTACGCTTATGCTAAAAGCAAAATTGTTTTTTGCTACAACAAAGTATTCACAATACCCTAAATATCCATCAAGTCAATATCTATAAGCGAATCGAGCTCAAAATAATTACGTTGGCTACTATACATCCAATGATTCGGATGATCAACAAAACCAGCTCGTACCGGATTCAAATGCAGATATGACATTTTTTGTCTTAAAAATAATTCGCTTTCTAAAGATACTGCGTGATTTTCGTGTGTCCAAAACTGATATTTACTACTTCGCTTGTGCCTTTTTGCCGCAAACTCAAATAGATTCAACATCCAAGTACGTCTACTTTCTTTTTTGTCATCGATCATTTTTAAAATAGTAGTCGCTGTATGTCTTTTGAAATCACGTACAACATCTGATAAGTTTTCATTTTTTGCACTGACAATGACATGAACATGGTTGGTCATAATAACATATGCCCAAAGTTGTAACCCCTTGTTTTGACGACAATACTCAAAGCTATCCAAAATGACTTTGCAATAATTATTTCTTGTGAAAATATCAATCCAATCTATGACTTGAAAGGTCAGGTAATAACAACCTGCTTGATCTTCAATTTGGTATCCTGTTGGCATTTTTTGACAATAATATACGAATTATTTTTGATGTCATTAAAGTCTATTGTTGACAAAAGGAGTGTTTGAAGTGCTATTTGATGTTGGTGTTGTTGGTGTTGTTGCAACGCTACGTTAAGCATAGGCTTCGCCTACGCTTAACGCTAAAAGCAAAATTGTTTTTTGCTACGACGAGCGTATTTGAAGTGCTATTTGATGTTTTGTTGTTGTCAGGTCCAACCTGACTTTTAGCAGCGACGTAGGCAAAGCCGTACGCCGAACAGAACGTGGCGAGAACGTGAATATGATACGCCCCACGTTAAGTATAGGCTTCGCCTACGCTTAACGCTAAAAGCAAAATTGTTTTTTGCTACGACGAGCGTATTTGAAGTACGATTTGATGTTTTGTTGTTGTCAGGTACAACCTGACTTTTAGCAGCGACGTAGGCAAAGCCGTACGCCGAACATTGTCCGTAGCTAACCATCAAGTTAACATAGCATCATTTATTGACCCTACCATTTATGCCGCTCTTTAAAAAATAAGTGATATGTTTGCAATTCGAAAGAGACCAGAAAGGCAAACAGCTATTAAAATTGTTTGAAATAAAGGGGAATCATGTGAAAATCATGAGCTGTCGCGCAACTGTAAGTGGTTATTAATGTAACCATAAGCCAGATTACCTTCCTTTGCTGTCTCCATTTGCTTTCGCGTCAAAAGCAGTGCTGAACACTCCATGTGGTGTCCTTGTGAATCAAGGCATCAACGAATGGTTTGCGCCACATTACTTTTGATGTTAAAAATAGTAGTGTGACTAAAACAAAATTAAATCTTCCTTTTTTGCTAGCTCTATTTTACTTCTCTTTTGGGGGGCTACCCAATCTATATGGTCAAACTATTCAGAAAGATACTTTTTACAACATTCCAACGATAAATATAATTGCTTCCAAAATTCGTCAACATAATACTGGAAGTATAAATCAACAATGGACCAGTGAGCAATTAGATAAAATCGCGGCAAAACATGTTGGTGAATTATTAGGTGAAGAAGCAGGTATCTACCTCAAAAGTTATGGGCAAGGTAGTTTGGCTACTTCTTCTGTAAGAGGTGGAAGTGCCGGTCATACACTAGTACTGTGGAATGGACTTCCGATTCATAGTCCCATGTTGGGATTACTGGATTTGGCATTACTCCCGATCCAGCAATTTGAATCTGTCAATTTCACTGCTGGTGGGAATTCGTCCATGTGGGGAAGCGGAGCAATTGGTGGTGTTTTAAATATGGGTAATCAACCAGATTTTTCAAGCAAATTAAAAATAACAAATAGTACACGACTTGGTAGTTTTGGCCAATTTCAACAAAACTTGAAGTTTCGATATGGGAATGAAAAATTACAATTTGCAAGCAAAGTTTCCCACCAACAAGCCAAAAATGATTTCCATTATTTCTTAGCGGACGGCCTACCCGATCGTCAACAAACAAATGCTGAATTAAACCAACAACATTTTGGACAGGATGTATTTTGGAATATCAATAACCGAAATAAATTAGCGCTTCATCTATGGTGGCAAAAATCAGATAGACAAATTCCACCAACCAATGTACAAACCAGAAGTGAAGCGCATCAAGATGATGTATCAACAAGAGCTATTTTCTCTTACCAACGAATTGAGAAAAATGGATTATGGAATTTCAAGACCGGTTTTTTTAATGAAGATCTCGACTTTTTTGATGATCAAACCCTATTAGAATCGCTTAGTAATTTTAAAACTTATTTAGCTGAAATTACTAGAACTTGGAGTTGGCGGAAAAATCATGAATTCTTAATTGGCAACACCTATACGCATACGCAAGTTTGGACAGCAGATTATGTAAACAACCATCCTTCTGAATTTAAAAAAGCAATTTTTGGTAGTTGGAAATATCAGGGAAAAAAATTAAATACCCAACTTAGTTTGCGACAAGAAATGATTGACCAATCTATTGTTCCGATCATTCCTGCATTTGGTTTTGATTACAACATTACATCTACATTTTTAATGAAAGGAAAATTTAGCAGGAATTATAGATTGCCAACTTTTAATGACCGATTTTGGTTACCAGGAGGAAATATTGATTTAGCACCAGAATCTGGCTGGAGTCAGGAATTGTCATTAGTTTACAAACATGACTGGAAAAATTTCTCGATCAATACTAGCTTCACTGCATTCAACAGAAATATTGACAACTGGATTTTGTGGAGCAGACAAGAAGGTCAAACTTTTTGGTCGGCCAACAATATCACAAAAGTATGGAGCAGAGGATTGGAACCTCGTATTCAATTCATTTATAAAAACGGATTTACAACATTCCAATTACGGTCTGGATACAATTTTATTCGTTCAACTAATCAAGTAGCATTAAGCAGACCCAACATGGAAGTCGGGGAACAACTCATCTACACTCCTATCCATCATGTCAATATCAACTTTACCATTCAACGGAAGAATTTGTCCTTAGCCTATCATCATTCATTTACGGGTGCTACCGATGGCATTAATGATGACATAGCTGCTTCTCAACTTGGAAATTTTCGGATACAATATGATGCTGTGTTTAAATCATACAAAGGAAATCTATTTTGCAATATCAATAATATTTGGGATGTCAATTATCAAGTGGTGGAACGTCGCCCGATGCCAGGCATTCATTTTGAAACAGGAATTAGTTTAATTTTCAACAAAAAATAAAAATAAATATGAGGTTACATTTTACAATCGTACTAGCATTCTTTTGCTTTACTTTTCTCGGCGCACAAGTGGTCGTTGATTTTGAGGAATTCGATATCATGGCTGAATCTTTTTTGAATGGATCTGATGGAAGTGGCGGTTTTTCAAGCGGTGATGTCTTTTTGAATAACAATTACAATTCAGAATTTATGAGTTGGACTGGATGGGCCATTTCAAATACATCAGATGTTACCACTCCGGGTTTCACCAATCAGTATAGTGCAATTACAGGTAGCGGGTTTGGTGGCTCCGGAAATTATGCAGTTACTTTTAATTTTGACAATAACATGGTGTTGACAGGAGCTGCAGCAGGACAGCCTATTTCAGGAATGTACATCACAAATAATACATACGCTTATTTAAGTATGCTGGAAGGAGATGCTTTTTCCAAAAAATTTGGTGGTGTCACAGGAGATGATCCCGATTTTTTTCTATTGACCATCAAGGCATTTAATGGAGGAAATATTTCTGCCGATAGTGTCAACTTTTATCTTGCTGACTTTCGAGATGCAGATAACAATCAAGACTATATTGTTGATGAATGGTCATGGGTAGACTTGTCTTCACTCGGGAATGTAGATAGTTTGTCTTTTACATTGTCATCTAGTGATGTTGGACAATTTGGAATGAACACACCAGCGTACTTTTGTGTAGACCATATTTTTGCAGATCCAACAAACACTACACGACCTACCCTTCCTGAATTTGATATCTTCCCTAATCCTACGGCTGAATTTATCCAAATCACACACTCAGAAAATGAGCGACTGGATTGCACTATATTGGATGCCAATGGAAGGATGGTATTCAATAGAAGGCTAGATGCAACTTCGGAAATCATTGATTTGAAATTTTTGCCAGCTGGAAGTTATATTATTTCACTTCAAGATAATGATCGTTCAGCTTCAAAAGTGATAATAAAAAAGTAATATCTGGTAAAATAAATTAGCCGGTAATTTATTTTATTTACTCGAATAACATAGTTGTTAAATTTCATTTGATTAGTGTATAAATAGTTTATATCTTGCGGTCGCTCC
>CALFWW010000004.1 GCA_937928575.1 uncultured Saprospiraceae bacterium
AATAAATTTCCATTGATCGCAAAATCTATTCTGTCATCTTCCCATGCAGATCCGGTATAGATATCTGTATGACCTCCGTTTGCTGCAGTTCTTAAATAATTATCAACACCAACTGCTTCTGCAACTGGATGGCAATTTCCACTTCCATCTAAGTAAACGATATCCGCAGCTAGGCCACCTAAATATGGAACCGTCCCATCATTATCACCATGGATGCTAATGAAAGGAACATCATCTGCATCAATCCAGTTTTTGTCATGCAATCCACCAGACATGTTGATGACTGCTTGAGGTACGGAAGTGTACCCATCATTTCCAGTGGTTCCTTCTATACCACCATTGGCATCGACTGCTGCTTGTACATAATCCGGAATTTCATCGTCCAATCCTAATTGTGCAACGTGCATCGCGGTAACACCTCCTGCAGAAAGACCACCGACAAAAATATAATCAGGATCTATTTTATAAGTGTTGGTTGTTGCAGCATCTTGACGTAAGTATCTTACTGCAGCTTTCATATCGGTTACTGCTTTTACCACTTCATCAATCATTTGAGATTCATTTGGAAAACCTAATTCTTGCCATGGAAACAAACGATAATTAATAGAAACAGCAACATATCCCATCTGTGCATATTCTGTTGCAAAATTGGCCATATCTGCCTTATTTCCAAAAACGAAAGTTCCTCCATGCGCTAGAACAACAGCAGGTCTTTTTGCGACTATGTCACCTACTGGTTCATAGATATCCATTTCTAGGACAACGGTATTTCCAGTTGCAGAAAGATTTTCACCATAAGTAACAGTAGTCATGGAGACCTCATCGAAAACACCACCTGCCAAATATCTGGTGCCATTACATCCTTCTGCTTCTTGAGCGAATGAAGATAAACAGAAAACAGCCAGGCTAAAAAGGGTAAGTATTACTTTTTTCATAAGCGTGAGATTTGTTTGGTTAAAATATTAAATTAAAACCTGCACCGACATTCCCAAATTGAGAATTGATAGGATCGAATGCAGTTATAATGTTATCGGTAACGAGAAAAATTTGGGCAGGGCCTATTCGTCCCATTAATGATACACCTATTGTATTGCTATCTTGATGACTGACATATGCTACACCAGCCGAAAAGTTTTTTCTGAAATTATAATTACCTCCGATTGAAAATGAGGTGTAATTTTGTTGGTCATAATTAATCATCTGACTTGCTGCGCCAACTGAAAAAGAATTGGTCAACTGATAAGTGATCGCAGCATTTACTTTCATTGGTAACATGGTAGAATAGGATTCGTTAGATTCTCTGAATTCTAAAGCCTCCGTCAAATTTTCAAAATTATTTACGACCGATAAAGAATCACCATCCAACATCAAATCGAAGATTGAATCATAGGACTTATTGACATTACTTGAAAAATTCTTGACACCTTCACTCCACTTGATACTTCCCAAATCATTAATCCCAACGGAGGCTGTCAGTTTATTTCCAAGCTTCGCAGACAATCCTAAGTCAACGGCAATACCCGTATTTTTTGAAACAAAATCTCCAGCAGATAAATCCTCTCCTACCCAATCAAAACCATCTTCCACATTGAAGTCTAAATACGCTGCCGAATTAATTGCATAATCAGACTCCAATTGAATTTGATAGATATCATCTGAAGTAGTCAACTTTGCATTGTTAGAAACTGGAGAGATATCCCCGATTCCTGATAAAATTTTCAACCTTGCGCCTACTTTTATATTTGCAAATCTATAACCAACTCCTAATCGAATTTCGCTATACGATTGAAAATCCAATGAGGGTCCAAACTCAACCGTCTCACCAATATACTGTGCATTTCCGTCACTCAATAATTGGACAAAACTGCGATCATAATTCAAGACGAAATCATTTCTAAAAACATGTCCTATAGAAAAAGAAAAATCTTTAACCGGTATACTGAATTCGAAGGTATGGATATCTATATTGGTGACCAATTCATTTTCATCACCGATTTTTGAAGCTAATTCATCAATCTGAATTTCTGATTCACCACTCTCATTTTCAGTAATAAAATCACCCAAACTTCCACCAGAATGGTATATATTCAAAAATGCAGATGGCAATGCAATTACCATGTTGGAATCTGGAAACATTGCGGGATTGTGAAAGCTTTGTTGGTACAAACCATTCATCATGTGAATTCCCAAATTGTGTTGGGCATTTAGAGAAATCCCACTTATAATTGCAAAAAAGAAAAGTATCGTTCTTCGTTTCATTTGTTTTTTATTCATCACCAAATCCTACTTTTGCTCCTACTTTCACCTGAATTCCTTCACCCGACAAAATCTTTACAGGCACCTCTCCATTGTTATAAGATGAAAAGGCGATTTTTAAAAACATTTGGGTCGCTGCTTTAATCTTATCTATTTGATCTCCTTCAAAACGAATTAACTGTTCGGCTTCTTGTGGCATTATTACTTCACCATTCATATCAACAGGCGCTGCGACAATGAAGTTATTTACATCACCAATCAAACTGTCAATATGAACGCCATTGTCATCCATAAAATAAATTTGCATAGGAATATCTAATGCTGTTGAATTAACCGTCTTCAATTTGAATTCGACATAATCTAAATTCTCATACCACAAGAATGTCGGATCAAAATCTATCGGATCAATCACAATGGTATCAAACAAGGTAAAGTTGTCGACGGTTGCATGCAATGGTAAAGCCACTTCGACCTGAACGTTGAAAAAACTATTGCAATCCATAAACCCGATAATGGTTGTGTCTGATTCTGGATTTGGAATTCCATCAAACTCATACTCGACCGCTTTGGGTCTTGAGCCTAAGATTTCATCAATGTTGGAATTATCCTTTGTGAATTCAAAGACAGTGGTTTTGACTTCTCCAACTTCATCAAGCTTTGGATAATCAACATAAACTCCGTTGGTGACAAAAGGACTTTCCAAAGGTAAAATATCGTCCTCAATTGTAAAGACATTAAAAACATTGGTTTGCGAATTGACGGGAAAGCCAAAAGAATTGTTGACGGTCATTCTGATAGTCGGATCTTCGAAATATACATTTCCTGCTACCCATTTATCAAACACATCAATTTCGATGGTATCCAAATCTAGTTCGTATAAATCAGTCCCCAAATATCCTTCAACATATTCAAAAGACAATCCAGTAAGTCCTACGAAGACATTTGATAAAGTGTCTCTATCTCCATTTGGATGATATGCTTCATAAATGACTCGCAACTCATTATTGTCTGCTTCCAATTCATAATCTGCAATTGAAAACAATCCTTGCTGCTCTACCGGTACTGATCCATTGTAATCTGCATTAATGTTTTTTTCAAAAACTTCTCCGGTATCTTTGTGCCTGAAATCCGGAAATATAAATTTTACGGTCATGTCTTCTTCGTGAAAAGATTGATAGGCAAATCCAGCGAGACCCGTTTTGAATGCGACCAAATCAATGCGGATACTATTAGGTGGTTGTAGTGGTGCAAAATCAATCGTATCTGTCATTTCAAAACCAGCACCTGGAAGTCCATTAAAAATATCAAAAACTGTCTCGGAGGTTACTTCCAAAAACTCTCCTTTGTAGTTGAGGGTAATTAAACTATCTGGATCGATGGTGATAAAAGTAGATTCATCGAACTGGTCCAAAATGTCATTGATTGTTAATTCGGTATCTATTAATGGAATGGCGTATTCTGCATCGTTGTCAACAACTTTGATATTGTCAAATTTGGTGCAGGAATATATGGTAAGTACAATTATTGCAATTGCAAATAGCGGGTAACGATGTGTCATTAATTGTGTTTTTAACAGACTTATTAGGTCGTCAAACTAAAAATAAGATCAGCCTAAGATACTATCTTTCTCATAAGTGTAACGTCGGTCAAAAAACGATGCTGCTATATTAGGGTTTAAATTGACAAGTGGGTTGCCAAAATCTCTACTTTAACTCAAATTCATCATTCAAATCGGGAATCTCAACACTTTTGAAACCACTTTTCAGAAGTGATTTTTTGAATACTTTTTGCCTTTCAATTTCTCCATGAACCAAAAATAATTTCTTTACTTTTTTGGTTTGGTTGCTCATAAAGTCGATCATTTCTTTACGATCCGCATGAGCAGAAAAGGAATGCATCGTTTCAACTTTCGCTAACACATTTTTCCACTCACCAAATAACTTAACTTTCTCCGCACCTGCTTTTATAATTCCACCCAAAGTATCTGGTGAACAATATCCAACAATCAATAAAGTATTTTTCGAATTCTCGAGATTATTGAAAAGATGATGTTTAATTCTTCCTGCATTCATCATACCGGAGGAGCTAATGATTACACAAGGTTCTGGTTTGAAATTTAGTTGTTTGGACAACTCTACTTTTCGTATGTAAGTCAATTCATTAAATCCAAATGGGTTGTTATCGACCAACATATATTCATTCAAGTCATTATCATAACACTCTGGATGCGAACCAAAAATTTGTGTAGCACTCACCGCTAAAGGACTATCCACATAGATTGGAATCTTTGGCAACTTCCCCGCATTTTCTAATTGATCCATCATGTGTACAATCTCTTGGGTACGACCGACACTGAAGGCAGGAATAATTAACTTGCCTTTATTTTTTATACAAGTCTCCTTAATGATGTCTAAGAATTTTTTAGCCTCTTTAGGTTTAGCTTCATGTTCTTTATCTCCATAAGTTGACTCCGAAATTAAATAATCAACTGCAGGCATTGGTTGTGGATCTCTCAGGATCGGACGATTGGGTCTTCCGATATCACCAGTGAATCCGATTAGTTTTGTTTTTCCGTTTTCGGTAATTTTTAAGGTGACGGTTGCACTTCCCAAAATATGACCCGCATCTCTAAAAAGAATCTCTACTTGGTCATTCACTTTGTGCCAACGATCATAAGGCATCCCCACAAAATTTTGCATGGTAGGCAAGACATCTTTTGTGGTATACAAAGGAGTACGGAATTTCTTCTTTAATTTTTTATTCCGCTTCTTCTTCTTTTTTAATTTCTTGTTGTAATAATTAGCATCCGACTCTTGAATTTTTGCACTATCTAACAACATAATCGCACATAAACTTCTGGTAGCATGCGTACTATAAATATTACCTTTAAAACCATCCTTTACTAATTTAGGCAAACGACCGGTATGATCTATGTGTGCATGGGACAAGACCATCATATCGATAGAACTAGGCTTGAACAACCAGTTTTGATTGAAGTTGACCATGTCTTTTCTTCTACCTTGATACAATCCACAATCCAATAGAATCGTGTAACCGTTGTCCAATGTGATCAAATGAGCACTTCCAGTTACCGCTCTAGCTGCTCCACAGAATTTGATTTTCATAAATTAGTTTTTCGTATATGATTTAAATGCAAAAATAAACAATTTTACAACTTGTTTATGGTGGAAAAGAAAATTCTTGATGGGTTGATTAAGATGGGGTTTGGATTGGAAGTTTTAATTTCACCGCATGTGACATAGTGAGTCCAAATGTTTGGTGATTGGTAGTTGAAAATAAAACGTAAGTACGTTGTTGTATAAGCACTCACGTTTGACTTTCAAATACCAATCACTGTTCACAGAAAAAACTAGTTTCTTTTTCGGTCAATCACTTCAGGACTATTATTCTGATATTGAATTTTGACCGACTCATTGATTTGAATGATTCGGACTTCTGTTCTACGATTATTTTGGTGTTCTTCTTCTGTGCAATTGGCGCAGCGAATTCTTGGTTGCGATTCTCCCATTCCAATAGATTTAATTCGGGAACTTGTAATTCCTTTGTTTACTAAAAATTGTTTTGCAGAATCTGCTCTTCGTTTTGATAGCTTCAAATTATAATCTTCCCTACCACGTGTATCGGTGTGAGAAATTAATTCGATTTGCATGGATGGATAAGTAGATAACAAACTATATAATTCATCTAATTCTCTGGCAGCTCCTGTTCTGATATGTGATTTATTAAAATCATAATAAATATTTTCTAGCACGATAACAGAACCTTCCACAAATGTTCTTACTGGTACTGGAGCCGACACAGAAGTTGGAGTCAACATTAGATTTACATTTCTTTTGGATGTAATTGAATTGTTGGTTGTTATTTTTTCGTATTCTGCATTGTAGGTATCTTTATATCCTTTGATCAAAAAATCACAACCTTGCTGTAAACAATAATCAAATTCTCCATTGGAGTTGGTGCGGATTTGCTTGTCAGAGCCATCGCAACTATTCCAGATATTGATGATCGCGTTTGGAATACTTGTGTTAGTTATTTTATTGCGAACGGTACCAGCCATATCGATACAGATTGCTTTTTTCAAGGGTACTTCAACTACGTTCGCTCCTTTGTTACCAATTGTTTTGTACTCAAATTCAGCGCTGTCATATCCATCTTTAGATACGACAATCAGATAAGTTTTTTCCCCCACGAACGCATATCCTGCTTCTCCTTGCGAATTTGAAATCCTGTCCGGATTCCCCAATGCTTCTTTGTCCTTTCTCACTAGCTTAAATGTCAGATCTCCATCATCCTCCCCAGGCATTAATACTGCATCGTACAAACTTTTACCTCCGCTGATATAACCTTCTGGCGTATTTTCAAAAATCCTGATAAATGCACCTTCAATAACTTCGGTTGTTCTTTCATCATAAACCAAAATAGTGGCATCAATTGACTTTGCTTTAGTTTTGCCAGCTATACCATCTGACACTTCAAACCGATAGATATCATCTTTTCCATTTCCACCATTTCTATTGGAAGAAAAATAACCTGCAGTTCCATCTGGATCGAGAATAATTCCTAAATCATCATATCCGGAATTGTATTGTGGACCTAAGTTGACTACCTCTCTCCAATCCGCATCTACTCCATTCGCCATAAATAAATCCAAGCCACCCATTGTGTCATGACCATCCGAACTAAAAAACAAAGTACCACTTGTATGGATAAATGGAAAAACCTCATTATCTGCTGTATTAATTGTAGAGCCAAGATTGACTGGATTACCCCATACCCCATCTGCTCGCGACACTACATACAAATCCATTCCACCATACCCACCTGGCATATCGGAAGTGAAAAATAAGTTATCTCCATTCGTTGAAAGAGTAGGATGTGCCACTGAATATTCATCACTATTAAAAGGTAATTCAACAATCTTTTCCCAGTCTTCACTGCCTCGTTGTCCTTCATAAACTTTTAATCTCGTGACTCCTTTTGAATCTGCTTTTCGCAATCCTTTTTTTGTATTATTTCTGGTAAAATACATGGTCTGAAAATCACGACTAAAGGTTACTGGTCCTTCATGCAATTGAGAATTCACATTGATGGAGAATGGTTTTGGATTGTATAAATTTCCATCCTGATCCAACTCTGCATAAAATAATTCGAAGAAAGTTTCATTGATTTTCTCATCTCGCTTCCCACTATTGTATCGTGAAGTTGCGTAGACAATTCCATTTTGATAGAAAGTCGGTGAGAATTCCAGATTAGGTGAATTGATAATACCTGCATTTTCAATTTTTACTTCATTAGTTTGAGGCGAAATTTGCGCAGACAAACTCGTGAAAGCAAAACAAAAAGCATATAGGAATACGGCAGATCTTAGTAGGATCATAATAGCTGATTTTGGAATGATACTAAATATACAGATTGAAGTACAAAGTAGCGGTTTCTAAAAGAAAAATTTCCAAATCTCGATAGTCCAAAGGGGATGTCTACTCCTGCCTACCGAAGCGGCACGAAAAGGTAGGTTTTCCGCCATGACCTTTGAAAATTTTTCCTCCATATTGAAACCACCAATATATGATCATCTGTATTGGTAATAAAAAAGTCGTGGTTTTTCGCTCAACTAGTGGTAGAACGAAAAAACACGACTTAATGTATTAAAAAAAACTGATTAAATTCAATCAGGTGTTTTTTAGAAAAATCTAGGATTTATAATCTCTTCACCCTCAGAGGATCCAAAACAATAACGAAGTACTGCTTCAATACTTCCATTATTGTAATCTTTCAACTCAGACAAGGTGATATCATAAGACAATCCAAATAAGAAATTGTCGGTCAATTGAGCAGCCGCTACAATATCAATTGACTCACCAGCACTATTGGATGAACCTCCTAAACGGTAAGTCAATCCAGCTGAATATTTGTCATTGACAATTGCCATTAAATTTAGCTCTGCATCAAATGGTGTATTATTAGCATACTTTAATAATACTTGTGGTTTCAAGTCCACTTTTTCACTCAATTCAACAACAAATCCTGTCATCAAAAATAAGTGTTGGACTTCTTTATCATCGACCAAACTAATATTATCAAAGTCAATATTATTTGATAAAATTCTAGGGGCAGATAAACCGATATAGAAATCTTCGGTATGGTAATATAAACCAACACCAAAGTTTGGAACTACTTTACTTTGTTCACCAACCGGTATCGTACCATCTGTTCCAATTGGTTGGGTTGCTTTCAATGCAGGATCACTGTAATCATTGGACAAATGACGAATGGATGCATTAATACCTGCCGCCAAAACTCCACGACTCATTCTGAATCTGTAAGCGTAATTTCCTTCCAACGTCGTACGTGTAGTGATCCCAATGGTATTGCGAACTAGATTGGCACCGACACCAACACGTTGATTCATCAATGGCATATTGAAACTCAACATCATTGTTTTAGGAGCACCATCGATACCCATCCACTGGTTTCTGTAAATACCTGAAAGACAAGTAGCCTCGTTACTTCCAGCATAAGCAGGATTAATTGCAAGTTTGTTAAACATGAACTGCGTATAGTGCTGCTCTTGTTGTGCATATCCAGTCAGGAGGAGGCAACTGAAAATCGCTATTGAAATTATTTTTTTCATTTTGAATATTTTTATTCTAATTGAATTTTTTTTGATTGAGAATAACGAAGCACCTCAATGAAGAGATGCTTCGATTACTCATTATTATCTTTCTATAATTAAGAAACCTGTCATTGGCTCAGAGCCATCACCTAAATCTACGACATAGAAATAAGTACTAGCTGGTAAATCATTTCCTTCGTAAGTACCCATCCAATCATTCAAGTATTGTCGCTTTCTGTATACTTCATCACCCCATTGGTTGAAAATAACAACTGTGTTGTTTTCGTAAGTAGTACTATTCAAACAAGAGACGATAAATTCATCGTTTATACCATCACCATTTGGTGTAATGATAGATGGTGCTTCACATGCAACATCTTCTCCAATTACTAGTGCAACTACTGCTGTTGCACATATTCCTGGACAGGCATCACTACAAATCATGTAGGTAAACTCATCTGCACCTGCATAGCCAGCAGTTGGTAAGAATTCGACAGAACCATCATTGTTAACTGTAATAGTACCATTCGATGGTTGTTCCGTGATCGTGGTTGTGTACGCTGACGGAGTTGCATCATTCGCAGCAATATCTAACATTGTTCCTGTACCATTGAAAGGTATGGTGTAGGTATCGTCTGTTGCAGCAGCACCAGATTCAACAAAGATGATTACTTCATCATCAGCCATTCCACAAACTCCATTATCAACAGCATACATGAAAACGTTTGCTCCAGGTTGTAAGTTGAACACCACAGTAGTTTCTTGATTTGGAGTTGATACCGAGACATTTGAATCCATTGCGGTCCATGTACCGGTTCCACTTCCTACTGTTGTTGCTGTCAATACAGCATCTGTTCCATTACAGATCACTTGATCAGCACCCGCAAAGGTAGATGTAACGGTTTCAAGTACTTGTACTATTGCAACCGCATTAGAGAAATCTCCGCAAGCTGCATTACTCAATGTCCATGTAAATGTATAGTTATTATCAGATTGTAACCCAGTAACTGTTGAGTTAGGATCAGATGGATTTGTAATCACAACACCTAGTGCAGCTTGTGCTACTGGTTGTGTCCACATTCCACTAACGCCTGCTGCAGGAGCAGTCGCATTTAAGGTTACTGTATTTGGATCACAAGTTTCAAAGCTTTCTGCTTGAGCAACATCCGTTGCAGTTTCCACTGTTACCACCACTTCATCTGCGTCATAATCCGCACATGCACCACTTGATAAAGACCACATGAAAGTGTAAGTATTACCAGCAACCAAATCACTGATAGTAGTATTGGCAGCAGTAGGATTTGCAATCGTAGCAACTGGTCCTGAAGTTTGAATCCAAAGTCCTGTTCCAACTGCTGGAGCCGTTGCGTTTAAGTTAGTAGTACCGTCACCACAGAAGTTGATATCTGTTCCTGCAAATGCATTTACATTTGGTACATCTGTAATCGTTACTGTTGTTGCTATAGAAGGCTCTGAAGTACATCCATTCAAACTAGATACTACATAGAATTGGTAGGTACCTGATGGATAATTACTCAAGTTAGGAACGGTTGTCGTCCAATCTGTAGTAGGCACACCGATTACTTGTTCGGTCACTACTTCATGCCAAGTGTAAATAGCACCTGGAACGGTAGAGCCTGCAGCTACTTCTAACACTACAGCTGCATTTGGATCACTGATACATACATCACCACTGTTCATTGCGACTGGTACTGCTGGAGCTGCATCAACTCCTACGAATATAGGTTCTGAAACAGTAGAAACACATGACCCAATAACAACTTGTACTGAGTAATTTCCTTCATCACTTGCACTTGCATTCATGATCATTGGATTGGCAATGGTAGAAGTAAATCCATTTGGTCCAGTCCATAAGTAGGAAGCACCAGCAATTGCAGTTGTAAATAACTGTAAGTCTTCTCCAGCACAATTACCATTAACATTTGCAGTAGGTGTAGGAGGCATTGCGAATATACCAACAGGCATTATTCCTGATTCGAACGAATCACATCCATCTACAGAAACCATTACTGTGTAATCTCCTGAATTCGCAGTAGCCACATTTGGCACATTCAATACTGGAGTAACTGTGGTAATAACACCTTGAGGTGTATCCCATGTATATACTACATTTGAACCAGCATAACTGTTGGTCGTCAATGTCATGTTATCACCTTCACATAATGCACTTTGCATTCCGATTTCCGGAATTGCTGGTGCATCTGTAATTGCAACCGTTGTTGACATCACAGAAGAAGTACAACCAAAACCGTTGCTTACTGTGAGGATATAGTTTCCGTTGTCACTACTTGTTGCATTTGGAATTGCTGGTGAAGGCAAGTTGGAGACGAATCCATTTGGTCCAGTCCAGCTATAAGTATATTGTCCCTGATCTACTGGGAATATAGTTGGGACTAAAGTAACTGTTTCACCGTTTGCACATGAAGTTCCGTCGTTACTAATTGCAGTAACTTCTGGAGCAGCTTGTGTCATTACATTCGTTGCTGAAGATGCTGTACAACCGGCTGCTGAAGTCACTTCGACCGTGTAGGTACCTGCAATTGCAGGAGCAGTAGGTGTCTGAGTAAATGAAACATATCCATTTGGTCCAGTCCATTGGTAAGTTGCACCAGGAACTGTGGTAGTGGTCAATTCGACCGTACCACCATCACACGCGGGTCCTGCGTTTGAGGCTGCTACTGAGAATGCAGGTTCCACTGTTACAAATGCTGGTACAGAAACTTGTGAGTCACATCCATTTTGAGATGTGTAAACCGTCCAGTCTCCTACATCAGTTGATGAGGCATTGAATATGGTCAACGTGTTTGTAAGTGTAGTTGTTGTTTGGAATGTTGGTGACACCCAAGTATAGGTTGCTGCATTCGGAATGTTTGCAGTCAGTACGATGTCATCACCTTCGCAACCCAGACCACTGACTGCTACTTGAGGAGTAGGTGGCGCGGCAGTAACATTTACTTCTGTTGTTACTGGTGAAGAAGGACATCCATTAGAATTAATAGTCAATGTATAAGTTCCTGCACTTGCATTTACTGAATTAAATGCTGGTGGAAACTGAGCTATAGAATTAAATCCATTTGGTCCAGTCCATTGGTAAGTACAATTTGTACAACTTGTGTTGGTACCCAGAATAATTGTTTCACCTTCACATACATTAAGTGCTGTATCATTCGTTGTTGCAATCACTCCCATATCAACGGTTAATGACTGATTATTCGATTCATTAGAAACACAACCATCAACATCGACTACAACATAGTAATTGAATACACCTGGAGTTGCATTTGAAATCATGAAATTCTGACTCGCAGTTGCGCCAATTTGTGTTCCATTTGGTGCAAAACCGGTGTACCAATAATAAGTAACATTTGTTCCAGGATAAAACTGGGTAGATAATGTTGCATTTCCATTTGTACATATACTGTTATCAGAAATTGCCAAAACTGGCGTGTTCGTATTTGGTGGAATTACCACTTCAATTGTATTGCTTGATTGACAACCAGAAATACCCGTCACTGTTACGGTGTAAAAACCAGCTGTTGCTAGCGCACTAGAGATAATTGGATTTTCTTGATTTGACATAAATCCATTAGGTCCTGACCATTGGTAGCTGTAAATGACGCCTCCGTTGGCAGCAGGTGGATTCGCAAATAATTGTAAATCTGAGTTTCCACATATTCCTAATCCAAAAGCAGGATTTGGTTGTTCTGTTGAAACTAATACAGGAGTAGAACAAGTAGATGCATTTCCAGAGTTATCAATAACCGTCAAGATCACATTTACAGAGGACCCTGCCATTGTACAATCAATTACATCTGGTGATGAATATATTGTATCAATTCCACAGTTATCAAAACTTCCACCATCAATAGTTGCTGGATCAAATTCGATTGTCCCAATTCCTGATGGGTTGACAAAAACAGTTGTTGGTTGACATACTACAGTTGGTGGTGTATTATCCACGACCGTTACATCAAAGCAGCATTCTGAAATATTTCCTGCGGCATCTGCTATTTGGTAACATACATTACTCACACCTCCATTAAATGATTGGATTGGTGCAATTGATGGAGGGAACATTTGTGTCAAAGGTACTGTTGTCGCTCCTGTTATGTAGTAAGAAGGTGTCACAAAAGTATAATCTAAATCCATTGAGATAGAACTTGTTCCGTCTGTTTGACCATCTGGTGTACCATTTGCAAAAACAGTACATACAGGATTGATACCATCTCCCATAACTCCTGGAGGAGGACTCGCAAAATTAATGTTAGAAATTGCATCAACAGTAACTATTCCATCAGCAGCCCATGCATTATACGTCGCAACAGGAACTGTAATTGTAGTTACACTCATTCCAGGAATGATTGGACTTACATTACAATCACCAGGAGTCAACACCACGTTTGGTTGTCCGACTTCTGTTGTTCCTAATACGTTTCCATTCTCATCTACTAGTGTAAAGTATTCTTCCGTTCCTTCCACATCACCGATTACAGTAACGGTGAAAGTTACACTGTTTCCTGCTGCGTTTGCTGCAGTATTCAAGAAATTAAATTGTGTATCATCTGCCACATAATCCAAGTAATTTGGATTGTAGGTAAAGGTTAATAATTCTCCATTTCCTGTTGTAGGTTGTGTTTGAGAATAATTACCTCCAAAACCACAATTATCATTCATATTTGTTGGTAGAGGTAAAGTTGTTTGAATTCCTGCTTCACAATTATCATCTGGTCCAACTGTCAAAGTAATATCAGCTGGGCAAGTAATTGTTGCTGGTTCCGTATCTTCCACTGTAACAGTATAAGTACAGAAAGAACTGTTGCCTGCACAATCCGTCGCACAATAAGTAATTGTATTAACTCCTACTGGTAATACTTCTGTAGCTGCAGCAATTGGATCTACAAAAACGTTTGACCCACCATTGATACTATACTTGTAGTCCAATGCCATTGGTGAGTTAGAAACATAATCCAAACTTGCTACTACTGAAGAACCTCCTCCTGTCGGTGGTCCTTGAGGGCAAATATCGTTGATAGCAAATATCGCAGGTTGTCCTGCAGGTACATTTGGTGTCAAAATAATTGATAAAGTTCCATCTTGCGCCCATACATTAAATACAGATGCTGGAATCGTAATCGTCGTTTGAGAGTCTCCACATTGGAAGACCGTATTTAAAGTATTTCCTAAAACGCTACCATCTTCACCGGTAATGATAAAGAACTCAGTTGGCTCTTCTGCATCCACATTAATCAAATCAATCGTTATTGTTACTGGTGATGCAGCGACTGCAGGTGCTGCAGGAATAACTGCGAAATCCAATTGAACAGGATTCACGATTGTGCTGTCGTCCCCAGGAACAGGGGAAGTGATCACCTCTGTATCAGTGTAATTTAATGTTGACATTGTGTTTGCGCAATCTTCGGTAATGACTGGTGCATTTAATACAAAAGTTGCTTCACAAGCTCCAGGATTATTTGCAACTGTCACATCTACTGGACAAGATTGAAATACAGGCGGAGTTGTATCTGTCACTGAGAATGTTGCTGTCGTAACAGAAGCATTTCCACATTCATCAAAAGCAACGAACTCAACTGTTTCTGATCTAAATACACCAGCAGTTGTTGAAGGACAATTGGCCATATCTAATCCAGTAGTTGGGGTTCCTGGCCAAGTTGTAGCATCCATAGGATCGAATGATCCAGGTACTGCTGCAAACCAATCTATGTTTCCACAATTATCTGTTGCAATTGCACTTGCATTGTTAGCAACCCAAGCAGCAAACGCTGCTTCAACATCTACTCCAGCCCCACAATCCACCATCATATCTTGAGCAATTGTTGAAATTGTTGGGTTTGTTGAGTCTTCAACTGTAATTACTTGTAAATCATTACCGACGTTTCCACATGCATCTGTTGCTGTCCAAGTTCTATTAATTGTATATGAATCAGGACAACTACCGGCAACTACAACGTCCGTAAATCCAATGGTAGCAGCAGGGTCACAATTATCACTGAAGAATACGAGGTCACCTGTAAATCCAAGATTACCTGCATTTTCACATTCTACGGTAACATCTGCAGGAGTTGTGAAAGTAGGTACTGTTGTATCTTGTACTGTAATTAATTGTGTTGATGTTGTTTCATTAAAGCAGTTATCAACGCCGGTCCAAATTCTTGTAATTGTATAGTTGTAAAATGAACAATCAGCAGGATCAGTTCCTTGTGTTGAAGTTTCTGCAAAAGTAATCTCCACTTGCACATCACAATTATCAGATCCTGTAATATCTGTTCCAATTACTGGCGGATTAGGGATGGTATTACATTCAATCGTTACAGCTCCTGGAATTCCATTTAATGTTGGAGGGGTTGTATCTTCAACTGTTATTATTTGAAAATCTGCAGTCACGTTGCCACAATCATCTGTTGCGGTCCATGTTCTTGTTAATGTATAGGTATCGGTACAAACGCCGTTCGTTCTTACTTCGTTTAAGGTAACTGTAACATTCGCATCACAATTATCAATAGCTGTTGGCATTGCTGGAGCTGGAACATTATCACATTCTACAGTTACGTTGGCAGGGACTCCTGACATTACTGGTGCTTCTTGATCTATAATCCAGAAAGAAGAAGTGGTTGTTGAAGTATTCATACATTCATCAACTACTGTGAAAGTAACTTCTACTACGTATGAGCAATCACCTGAGGATACCGTTGGGTAAGGTCCTGCGAAAGGATCCCCTGTACCCGTCGCACCTGAATCATCTTGCCAGTCAATCTGAACCCAAGTGATATCTCCACAACCATCCGTTGCAATCGCACCACCTGTATTATTGATCCATGCTTCCAATGCTCCTTGGTCGTTCCCACCACATGCTTCGAAAAAGTCAGTTGAGGTAGGATTAATTTCTGGAGAAATATTATCAACCAATGTCATCGTGGCAGTTGTTGAACTTGATAATCCGCATTCATCCGTAACTGTAAAAGTTACAGTTTCTGTTCCGGAGTTTCCGCAAGCAGGAACAAAACCAGCACTTGTGAAAGTCCAACTAGAAGTACCAGAATCAATATCTGAATTATCAATTAGAGAACAATTATCTGTTGCAGTTGAATTACCGTGAGCGTTAATCCAATCTTCTCTTTCTGTTGTCAAAAAGTTACACTCTACAGTGATGTCTTCAGCTTGGTCAAAAATTGTTGGCACAGAAGTATCCGCAATTGTAAAAGTTGCACTGGTTGTTACTGTCAATCCACATGGATCTGTACCTGTAAATGTAACGGTCACTGCACCTGTTGCACCACATAAATCAGACAATCCTGGAAAGTCACTTGTCCAAGTTACATCACCACAATTATCTGTTGCAGAAGCACCACCATAGTTGGCTAACCATGCATTTAATTCTCCTGTATTGCCTGAGCCATCACATTCTACTACTTGTCCAAAAGCTGGACTAGTAAGGACTGGAGGTTCATTATCAACAATTGTTAACAATGCAGTTGCATTTGCTGCAAGTCCACAATCATCAGTAACTGTAAAAGTTACGGTTGTACTTCCACTTGACCCACAACTTGAAGATACACCTGTGTAATCGTGTGAATACGTTACACCACTACATGCATCCGCACCAACACCTGTAGCTCCATTTGTATTTAACCAGTTTTGGATAGCGCCACCTGGATCTGCAGTACCATCACAAGCGATTGTTAAGTCAGATGGATCTGTTGTCCATGAGGGAGCAGTTGTATCCACTATAGTTACCGTTGCAATGGCATCCGTCGTGTTGCCACATGCATCTTCAGCTGTAAACGTTACGAGTACAGCGCCTGAAGCACCACAAGTATTCGTTACTCCGTTGTAATTATTTGTAATAACAATACTACTACAATCATCTGCTGCAGTACCACCACCATTGTTGGAAAGCCAAGTTGAAACACTTCCACCAGGATCATTTGTTCCATCACATTCTACAGTAATATCCGTAGGACCTGTTGTCCAAACAGGATCTGTAATATCTACGACATTGAAAGAAGCACTTGTAGGTATTGGGTTTTCTGTTCCACAAGCATCACTAATATAAAAGTCAACATCTACACTTCCAGTTCTTCCACAAACAGTTTGAGAAGCTTGAAAATCTGTGAGTGCTTGTGCCAAAGGAGGATCAGCGCGGAACGAAACTCCACTACATATATCGGTTCCCATTGCGCCCCCTGCTGTATTTATCCAATTTGTTAATTGCGCTTCAAGACTTGCTTGATCTGTACAATTAACTGTTGCTATCGCAGCAGGGAAAGTAATTGTAGGCATTGAAGAATCAATAATAATAAAATCTGCATCTGATGTTGATGTATTGTTACATAAATCTGTATAAGTAAATTCGACAGTAATAGTAGCTGGATTTGTTCCATTACATCCTGCAGCAAATGCATTTTGTAAAGCAACAAAAGGATCATTGGTCGTAGGGTCAGAAGTTACGTTTAATCCTTCAATTATTTGAGGGGTTGGCGTACAAACATCAACAGCAATTGCACCTGCTCTATCATTGATCCAAGTTGTCAAATCATCTACATTTCCTGCGCCATCGCATTCGACCGTAATATCAATTGCACCATTTGTAATGTTAGGTGGATTACTATCAAGGACATTGAAGTTAACGGTAATATTATCACTGTTTCCACATCCATCTGTGACGGTATATGTTACTGAGGCTTGTCCAGTTGTTCCACCACATCCATTTACTAAGGTTGAGTAATTATTGGACCATGATAAATTACCGCATCCATCAACAACTGTAAAGTTATTTTGTGCCCAATTCTGAATTTGCTGGATTGGTGTATCAGTTAATAAGTTGCACTGAACAATCACATTTTGTCCATTCACGTCTGTAATAGCTACAGGTGTGGTTTCTACGATTTCAAAATTTGCGCTTCCGAAACTTGCATTGTTACAAGCATCCGTTGCTGAAAAAGTTACGGTTGTTGTTCCACATACAGTAGAATTAAATACGGGTGCATTTTGTGGTGAAATGGTAACAGCACCACCGCATCCATTTGTATCTGAGACAGAAGCTGTAAAATCCGCTAGTTGTTGTTGAAACCAAATATCATAAGTTGCAGCATTACTTGATGCCGAATTACATTCATAGGTAAAAGTACTTCCTTCGACAAATGGTCCTGAAATTACAGGAGCTGTATTATCTGGATTAATAGTAACTACTTGGGTGTAACTTGTTGAGTTCCCATATTGATCCGTAGCAGTCCAGATTCTTTCATAGGTTCCACCGACACAGTCTGAGGGAGGTGTCGTGTTTGTCTCTGTGACTGGAACGCTGGCACCATTTGCACAATTATCAGAGGCACTCACGGCATAAGTTTGTCCATCGGATACGCAATCGTAGGAGATGGTTGCAGGAGGCAATGACGATGGGTCGAAAACCGGAATCGTATTGTCTACGAAATAGATTGGGAATCCATAAAATGATACGTTGTTCATATCATCTTCGGCACGATAGGTTATAATAACCTGCGTACCTGCTGGAATGTCATCTCCAATATTAAAACCTCCTGAAATCGAGATGAGATCGAAAAATGTCAAAACACATCCAGGGGTATTACATGAAGCTGTAACCGTAGCTGGATGTCCCCAATCTAAAGTTGCAGTACATGTTGTAGCATCAACGTAAAAACTGTCCACTCCAGAATAATTGAAAGTGAACGGTTGAGCTAATCCATTATTGGTAAATGCCAACCAACAAAATGCAATCAAAAACATCGATCGCTTGAAAAATTGTAACCGGTTTTTCATACCTAAATATTTTTCTTTTTTAAGTTTTTTTGAGAAATAATTTTCAATAGAGCTATGTAATAACAACAGTCTTTTTTTAAATCTACTGTTGATTAATTTAATTTGATTGAAGTATCCTCGATTGAAGACCATTTTTATTGAAGACTTACCTGAGTTCAGGTAAGTTTCTTAGAAAGGTTACTGAGAGTGAGATCGTTCAGCAGACAACGGTTTCAGGAGGACCTATTTAATATTCGCGCTTAAAACTTATCTAAATTTCATCCAATTCAGACCTAATTAGACGAATTAAAGTATTTATTACGATTTATCTTAATGTATTTTTTAAGATTTAGTGACATAGTAAAGTGTAAAAAAAATTGGATACGATATGTTCTGTATGACAACGTTTTTTACATTAAATATGATGCTTATACCAAATCTTAACTATCAAATACTGCCTAATGGATTATTCTTTACAAATTTACTCGTATTTCGAATATATTATCTATATAATTCATTAGAAATTAATAAGCTACAAAAAAAATGCCTATTTGAAACAAATAGGCATTTTTTATAATATATTTTTTATTTATTGTAGTAATAATCATTCTTCTTCTTCTTCGGATGTGATATTATTTTGATTGGTAATTTTCTTATCATCTACATTCTCATCCAAAAAACCATTCAGTTTATCAATTTCGAAATTGGTTTTTATCTCTCCAAATTCGTTGATTTTAATATCAAACCCCTTTAAGTCTTCGTGAACTTCCGGTTTTCCTTTTAGTGGCTTTTTTTTTGGCATTGCTATACTTTTTGTTGAGTTGTATTTTCGAAAAATTCAGTAGCTTTTTCTAGACGCTGTTTTACTTCTTCTTTACCTAATAATGCAATCATATCAAAAACAGGAGGTCCTTTTACGATTCCCGCAATTGCTACGCGTAATAATGGAAATAGATCCCCAAACTTTAATTCATTTTCAGTGATAAATTCTTTCACCTTATTTTCCATTGTTGTCGGGTCAAAAGGATCTGTATTTAAAATAATCTCAATCATTTTATTGAAATTATTTTTGTGTTCATCCTTCCACTTCTTTTTGACAGTCTTGGCATCGTACTCCTTGACGGGTTCGAAGAAATAATATCCTTTATCTGCAAAATCCT
Organism: uncultured Saprospiraceae bacterium; assembly: GCA_937928575.1. GTDB lineage: Bacteria > Bacteroidota > Bacteroidia > Chitinophagales > Saprospiraceae > CALDGQ01. The sequence continues at coordinate 19,846 of CALFWW010000004.1, forward strand.
TATAAAAGGTAACTCTTTCCTTCATCATTCCACAAAAAGTTTCAATAAAATCATCAGTAGCATTATAACCTTTCTCCTCTAACAATGGTTTCACCAAAACTGCAAGTGTTTTGTTGTTTTTTGATGAAATATATTGTTCATTAAACCATTTAGCTTTATCAAAATCAAATCTTGCTCCGGACTTCCCTATTCCATCTAGTGAGAATGCCTCTACCAATTCATCTAAGCTAAAAATCTCTTGCTCCGTTCCTGGATTCCATCCTAAAAATGCCAAGAAATTTAAAACTGCTTGTGGATCAAAACCATGTTCTTTAAATCCATCGAATGAATCTTCTGGTGTTTTTCCTTTCCAAGCAAGTGGGAAAACAGGCATTCCTAATTTATCCCCATCTCTTTTGCTTAATTTTCCTTTTCCATTAGGTTTTAAAATTAATGGAAGATGTGCGAAGGTAGGCATCGTATCTTCCCATCCAAAAAAGCGGTACATCAAAACGTGATGAGCTGTACTCGGCAACCACTCCTCTCCTCTTATGACATGTGTGATCTTCATTAGATGATCATCCACAATATTCGCTAAGTGATAAGTTGGCATCCCATCCCCTTTCAAGACAATTTTGTCATCCAAATCATTTGTTTGAAACGAAACTTCTCCACGAATGATGTCATTCACGATCACGGTCTCATCGGACGGAATATTTAGTCGGATGGTATAGGGTGCACCACTTTCCAATCTTTCCTTGACTTCTTGATCTGAAAGTGTGATACTATTGGTCATCGACTTTTTAATCGCCCCATTATATAATGGAGAATGATTTCCTTTTTCTTTTTCACGCAAACGCATCGCATCCAATTCTTCTGGTGTATCGAATGCATAATAGGCACGACCTTTAGTGACCAATTCGATGGCATACTTTTTATATAAATCTTTTCTTTCGGATTGTCGGTAGGGTCCATATGCTCCTCCCATTCCTGGTCCTTCAACAGGTAGAATGTTACACCATTTCAATGATTGCATTATGTAGTCTTCTGCTCCTTCTATGTATCTCGTTTGATCGGTATCTTCGATTCTTAAAATAAATGTTCCGTTGTATTTTTTTGCCAGAAGGTAATTATATAGTGCCGTTCTCACACCTCCAATATGCAGTGCTCCTGTAGGACTAGGTGCAAATCGTACTCGAATGTTATTCATTATATATTTGGTCTAATTAATTAGATATGTTAAAGTTTCAAAATATCTCTCCTGTTCTTAGCAGCACTATTAATCCAAATATCGTTTGGATTATATATTGAGAGATTAACAATATTTCTATTAAAAGAAGTTCAAAGTTAATCAAACTTTTGTTGACTTGTGAGGGGGAACTAACATTGAAATTAAGTGCGGTATGTATTTAGTTAAAACACCAAAGATCATTCAGAATTTATTCCCGAATTGTACTTGGAAATTTCCAGGAATTCAGCGTAAAATCTATTTGACTTTCGACGACGGTCCAATTCCAACTGTAACGCCATGGGTTTTGGAGGAACTAAAAAAATACGATGCAAAAGCTACTTTTTTCTGTGTTGGCGAGAATGTGTTGAAACATCCAGATGTTTTTGATGCGGTAATTGAAGCAGGTCATAGTGTGGGTAATCATACCTACAATCATTTAAGTGGATGGGGAAATGAAAATATTTCTTACTTCCACAATGTTCGCAAATGTGCGAAACAAGTGAAATCCAATTTATTCAGACCACCTTATGGTCGTATGAAGCCAAAGCAAATGCAGTTTTTGCAAAGACATTACCGGATTGTAATGTGGGATGTATTGAGTGGAGATTTTGATCCACATATTTCTGCAGAGACTTGTTTCAAGAATGTGGTTGACCATGCAAAGGAAGGATCGATTATCGTTTTTCATGATAGCTTAAAAGCAAAAGAAAAACTGGAAGAAGTGCTACCAAAAGTATTAGAGCATTTCGCAAATAAAGGATTTATTTTTGATAGAATTGAGGATGTTGATGATGACAAGAAAAAACAATACATCAGGAAAATCGCCTGATCACTAATTTTGGCAATGTTTAGTTTTGATATAAGGAAAAAAGCCACTGTAAATGTACAGTGGCTTTTTCATTTTCATCTCATTTGGATTTATGGTGCTGACAATTATAACTTCATAAATTTCTCGGAGGCTACATTGTCACCAATTTGAATCACTGCCATATAAAGTCCGGTATTCAAGTGACCTAATTGTTCTTCCAATTGATTGTATCCAAGTACTACATCAATAGTATCATCTAACACTGTTTTTCCGGTGGCATCTACGATCATGATGTTTGCTGAGCCATTGATGTCAGAATCAAAGCTAATATTAATTGCTGAGCGAATTGGATTTGGTGCGATATTGATAGCATCTAATGTAGTAAGAGAATTTGTTTCTACTGCAACAACATTTGAAACTTCTTTGTCTTCTGAATAGCTGACTGCAACAATTCTATAATAGTTAATTCTACCAACTACTTTGTCATCATTGAAATTGTAGTTTATTGCAGAAGTAGAATTTCCTATTGCTTCTACCATTCCAATTGCTTCATATGTGGTACCATCGTGCGATCTTTCTACAATAAAATAATCGTTATCAAATTCACTTTCTGTTGTCCATTTTAGTTCATTTCCTAATTGGGTATTAGTTGCTTCAAAATTTGCTAATTCAATACCAAGTGGGCAAGCTATTACACTGAATTCAGTTCTAACCAATTGATCTGTACAAAAAGCAATTGGACCAGAATTAGTGCAGAAAAAATCTAAACCTAATAGTGGATCAAATTCAGAATTAATAGTTTCAGTTATGTATACAAAATAGTCTACAGAAACTTGAGTATTTCCAAAAGCTGAAAGTACACCGAGTACATCATCTATGTTATTAATCTGATCTCCAGAATCATATCCTAAATTCCTCAGTGTAGTACAGGCACCATTTGCTTGCTGATCCACAATCGTACAACAGTTATTTGTAGGAGCAGTGTTCATATCATCAATCAAGGTTTTAACTGCTTGCAAATCATAACATACAGGAATCATTGCAAAACAATCTCCATCTGCAAATCCGAAATCCGAAGGTGTGATTATTCCTGAGATTGATGAACCAACAATTAGTGGACCACTCGTAAATTCATCTTCTGGTGTCGCTGGATCATCATCAGTAGTAACAATATTATTTAAATCGACAACAAAATATTCAGTAACTAATCCACCACAATCCCCGGTTCGTTGGCAACTTGCAACATCAGGTGCAACTAAATCTGCCGCGGTAGTCATTTCGCAATCTGTTATGTCAGCTCCATTGCATTGAGCATACCCAACATCATAAATAAATAATGAACAGAATAGTAAAAGTAAGGGGGTAAAATTTTTCATACGTTTTTGCATTTAATTTAATAAAGAAATTTTTGAGACTGATATGCCTTATCAATTATGCCTATACATAAGTTCAATCTCATGACTTCGAATGGGATAGTGTCTTTGTTTGGTTTTCAGGAACTAGATTCCTAATCAAATATAGTAAAAAGGTATTGTAATAAAACAAAATTTCATTTTTTAAGTATGTTCCAATGTTTTATTCTTAAATCCTCTTTTTATCAATCTTGATCTCAAAAAATAGGACTTCCTGATTTTGAATCAATTGCACGAAATAGATATTTATTTTTTGTATTTGGTTCTTAAATTATAATTATACCGCTAATCAGGTAAGTAATTAGTTTTGCGTCCACTTAACATTTTCAAATTTGCATTTTAAATTTATTCATCTTTTATTGAAGTTATTAAGATGGTTTTTTTTTAATTTTCCAACGGATAAAAACAAATAGACACTATGAAATACGATTCTATCAATCCTGATTTATTTAGACTCAACAGAAAACGTTTTGCGCGAGCAATGAAACCAGATTCCATTGCCATTTTCCACTCCAACGACATGATGCCTAGAAATGGAGATCAGTTTTTTCCATTCCGTCAAAATTCAGATTTGTTTTACCTCACTGGATTAGATCAAGAAGAATGTATTTTGGTCTTATTCCCGGATTGTCCAAAAGATGGTTTCAAAGAAGTCATCTTTACAAAAAAAACCAATGCCTACATTTCAGTTTGGGAAGGACATAAATACACCAAAGAAGAAGCAAGTGCAGTTTCAGGAGTTCAAAAAGTAGTCTGGCTAGAAGATATGGAGTCGATCCTAAATGAGCTGATTCTTTTAGCGAAACGAATCTATCTCAATTCCAATGAAAATGATCGGTATCATTCAGATGTTCCAACAAGAAATATACGAATGGCGGAACAAACGATGAAAAAATATCCATACCACAAATATCATCGTTCGCAACCTATCATGAAAAAGTTAGCGATGATTAAGTCACAATTCGAAGTTGACTTGTTAGCGAATGCTTGTGATATCACGGAGAGAGCTTTTCGTCGAGTTCTGAATTTCATAAAACCAGGAGTAATGGAATATGAGGTGGAGGCTGAAATCATCCACGAGTTTATCAAAAATAAAGCAACCGGTCATGCCTACAACCCCATCATTGCGAGTGGGAAAAATGCATGCGTTCTGCACTACAACGAAAACAACATGGAGTGCAAGGATGGAGATGTTATCTTAATGGATTTTGGTGCTGAATATGCCAACTACGCTGCCGACCTAACAAGATCTATCCCTGTTAATGGTACTTTTACTAGCAGACAAAAAGCAGTCTACAATGCGGTATTAGATGTCATGAATCGTGCAACTAAATTGTTGGTTCCGGGAATCACTATTGAAGAATATCACAGAGAGGTTGGAAAAATAATGGAGAGCCATTTAGTCGATTTGAATTTGATAACAAAATCTGATATAAGTAATCAAAATCCTAAACTACCTGCTTACAAGAAATATTTTATGCATGGCACGTCACACCACTTAGGTTTGGATGTTCATGATTTAGCAAATCGATATGCACCCGTACAAGCTGGTATGGTCTTTACGGTTGAACCGGGTATTTATATCCCAGAAGAAGGTTTGGGGATCAGATTGGAAAATGATATCGTCGTTACGGATAATGGACCTGTTAATTTGATGGCTAATATTCCGGTGGAGTTGGAGGAGATTGAGGAGTTGATGAATGCTGGGGTTTTGGGGTGATTGGGCTTGGCTGGTCGATGGGTTGCACCCATCTCTGCTGTTATATCGTCCTTTCAGGACTTTTAAAAAATATAAAGGGTGAAGCTAATTCGGAAGCCTCACCCTTTTCTCATAGGATTATAAAAATTACAATCCGTAAGATGTTGTCAATTTATTGTTCTGTAACACCTTGAACTAACAATGATACTTTGTTATTCAACACTTCGATGAATCCTTTTTCGATCTTGAATGTCATCTTTTCTCCACCAGTTTTTAGCAACCTTACTTCGCCACTTCCTAATGCGGAAACAACAGCTGCGTGATTTGCTAAAACTTCAAATTGGCCACCAACGCCAGGTACTTTTACAGAAGTAATTTCTCCTTCAAAAATTTCCTTGTCCGGTGTTAATACAGAAATATTCATAAGTTCTTTTATTACAAATTAAGCTGATTCCGCTAACATTTTCTTACCAGTTGCGATTACATCATCCATGTTTCCTTTCAAGTTGAAAGCTGCTTCCGGATACTGATCCACTTCACCATCCATGATCATGTTGAATCCTTTGATAGTTTCTTCAATTGGTACCAATACACCTTCCAATCCTGTAAACTGTTCTGCTACGTGGAAAGGTTGTGATAAGAAACGTTGTACACGTCTTGCTCTGTGTACGATTAATTTATCTTCTTCAGACAATTCTTCCAATCCAAGAATCGCGATAATATCTTGTAACTCATTATAACGTTGCAAAATGTTTTTCACACGCTGAGCAGTGTTATAGTGTTCTTCACCGATAATCGCTGGATCCAAGATACGAGAAGTTGAATCCAAAGGATCTACCGCTGGGTAAATTCCTAAAGAAGCAATCTTTCTAGATAATACCGTTGTTGCATCCAAGTGAGCAAATGTGGTTGCTGGTGCTGGATCCGTTAAATCATCCGCAGGTACATATACTGCTTGTACGGATGTAATTGATCCTCTTTTTGTTGAAGTAATTCTTTCCTGCATCAATCCCATCTCTGTTGCCAGAGTAGGTTGGTATCCTACCGCTGAAGGCATACGACCAAGTAGTGCGGATACCTCAGAACCGGCTTGTGTAAAACGGAAAATGTTGTCGATAAAGAATAAGATATCACGACCACCTGATGGATCATTCTTATCACCATCTCTATAGTATTCAGCAACCGTCAATCCAGATAATGCAACTCTTGCACGTGCACCTGGTGGCTCGTTCATCTGACCGAATACCAATGTTGCCTTTGATTCTTCTAATGCTTTTTTATCCACTTTTGATAAATCCCAACCACCAGCTTCCATGCTGTGCTTGAATTCCTCACCATAGTTGATTACATCTGATTCTAAGAATTCACGAAGTAAATCATTTCCTTCTCTCGTACGCTCTCCTACTCCTGCGAATACGGAGATACCTTTATATGCTTTTGCAATGTTGTTTACCAACTCCATAATCAGTACGGTTTTTCCTACACCCGCACCTCCGAACAATCCAATCTTACCACCTTTTGAATAAGGCTCGATCAAATCGATTACTTTGATACCTGTGAAAAGTACTTCTGATTCTGTTGATAGTTGATCGTATGCAGGTGGATCACGGTGAATCGGATAAGCATCATCACCTTTAGGAACTGGTCCGATACCATCAATCGTTTCTCCTACTACGTTAAACAATCTACCTTTAATCGCATCTCCAATTGGCATTACCATCGGACGACCAGTGTCTTCTACTTTCATTCCTCTTCTCAAACCATCCGTAGAGTCCATCGCAATCGTACGAACACTGTCTTCACCAAGGTGACGTTGACATTCTAGAATAATTTCTTTCCCTGAATCTGTTTTAATTACCAATGCATTCAGAATCTCAGGAAGCTTTGTTCCATCACCTGAGAAACTTACGTCCACAACAGGTCCAATTACTTGTTTAATCTGTCCAATAGAAGCCATATATATCTTGTTTATCTTAGATTTTTAAATATAGGTCGCTCAAAATCGCTGCAAATATACGAAGAAATAAGGTTTATAACAAAAGAATATTTGGTGGGATTTATGTGTGAAATGAAAAGGAATTTGGAATTTTGGCCATTTAGATATTTGGACGCTTCTCGTTCAAAGGAAATTTTCATTTTTGTTCTAATTTTCCTTTTTAAAGGGAAGCATCCAAATGGCTAAATATCCAAATAGCTATTACAATTTTAGGTAGTTTCGCAATTGTTCACTTTTAATCTCTATGAAAAAAATTCCACTGATATCCATCCTGATGCCTGTCAAAAATGCCGCTCCTTTTTTGGTTGAATGCATCGATTCCATTTTGAAGCAAACTGAGGAAAATTGGGAATTGATTGCTGTCAATGATCATTCAACAGACGACTCCTCTGCTTTGCTACAGAAATTTGAGGAAGATAAAAGAATCCGTGTTTTTCAAAACGAAGGCAATGGTATTATTCCAGCACTACAATTGGCTTACAAAAATGCGACTGGTCAACTGATCACGAGAATGGACGCAGATGACATTATGGATGAAAATAAGTTGTTAGAATTAAAAACACTTTTGGAGAAAAATGGAGAAGGATGTATTGCAACTGGATTTGTGAAGTATTTTTCTGAAACTGAATTGGGTGATGGATATATTAAGTATGAGAGTTGGTTGAATGGATTGACTTTTTCGCAAGTTAATTTTAGTCAAATTTACAAAGAGTGTGTTATTCCTTCTCCTTGCTGGATGACCTGGAGAAAAGACTTTGAATCTTGTGGAGGTTTTAATAACAATGTTTATCCGGAAGATTATGATTTATGTTTTCGATTTTACAAGAATAACTTGAAGGTGGTTTCATCAAAGAAGACATTACATTATTGGCGAGATCATTCAGAGCGTAGTTCAAGGACACAAGCACATTATAGCCAGCAAAATTATTTCGATTTAAAGATTCCTTATTTTTTGGAATTGGAGTCGGCTGCAGATAAAGATTTGATGGTTTTAGGAGCTGGCACAAAAGGAAAATTACTGGCTCAAAAGTTAATTGATCTGAATGTTGATTTTAAATGGTTGACTAATAATCCTAAGAAAATCGGTCATGATATTTATGGAAAAATTCTCCAAAGTCAATCTGCTTTATTTAAATCTAACAATCCGTTGGTGATGGTGAGTATTAGTTCGCCGGATGATTTGAAAAAGCTACGGAAGTTGTTTAAGATGGAAGGGTTTCGGTGTGGGGAGGAGTACCATTTGTTTTTTTGATTTTCTTTGGATTAATATTAGAGATGGATTTCTCCACAAGGTCGAAATTGGTAACATCTGAAACTTGTTTATCCTTCGACATCTTGACTATCGCCAAAGCTCAGGATGACAAGGTAGCTGAATTCAACTCTCGGTTAACGGAGCTGTTGTTCGTTTCATTTGTCAATTTCTAAATAGTAATCAATGTGTTATAAAATGATGCAAAACAAGATGATATGCCACATTTGAGATCACTATAGAAACCGCCCCTAAAACACTAAGTTCTCTTTTAAAAATAACACGTAATTTTTAGTTGTCCTTGAGTATCTGGTTCAGGCTTAACCACAAGTATCATTTTGTCTCCACCATACCACTCAGACTTAAGCTCCATATCAACCTCTCCGTTTAATTCGTTTGCGGGCCATAATGGTCCACCATTTTCTTGGCTAATATGAACACTCAGTTTAGCACTACCTTCCACATTCCCGGAAATTCTTACAACTGTACTAAATACCCAATCACTTTTCGGCGTACATTCAAAAACGAATTTTTCTTGCTCAGCCAGGTCCAAAATTTTAAATGTAAACATTCTAGGTTCACAGCTCGAAAACGTAAATGCTAACAAGTAAATTACAACTAAAGACTTTAGCCTTATCATAAAGAAATAAATTGGGTGAGATCGAAGCGAAAAGAAAATAGCGTCTTATTCTTCTTCAGATGCAAAATTTTCAACTTTATTCTTAGGCAACTCTACATCAGTAGCTCCAACTTCGATAGCAGAAGATATCATGCTTTCCAAAGCTGCATTCATTAAGTTGGAAGGTTGATTGGGAATAGCAGTTTCATTGGTAGGATTTGTAGTATCACTTGCCAACTCATTTAAATCAACAACATTGTCATTTTCTACGACTTCGATACTATTTTGATTTTCCTCATTTTCAACCAAAGCTTGGATAGCTTGTAGTTCCGCATCTACATCGATTGCTTCGTCTATTGAATAGTCTATATTTTCATCAGCAGTTGGTTCTGCAATAGCAATGTTAGAAGTAATAATAGATTGATTTATGGGTGCATCTTCTTTAGTTGAATACTCTTCAGTTTCTTCAAATTCTTCTTCCGCTTGATCCTCTGATTCAGCTTCATACTCGTTTTCCTCATCTTGTTCCTCATCATATCCTTCTTGCTCTTCTCCTTCTTCATACTCTCCTTCACCACTCGTCATCACATCATCTTCATGACTTGGTTGTTCCAATACCATCACATTAACGCCTGCTCCATCGCCTCCTTCAGTCACTTTCAATCTTTGCATGTTCAGTAATTCTAACAATGCTAAGAAAGTAATAATCGCGTGCATTCTGTTTTCACAGTTTCCAAAAATTTCTTTGAAAGTGGTTCGATGACCTTCTCTGATTTTGGTGAAAATATAAATCTGCTGATTCGGAATCGTATAAGCATAAGCATAGACTTTATGAACTGCTTTCTGCTTTCGGTCTTCCATTCTTTCCAAGACACCACCAAAAGCTTTCAGTAATTTGAATAAGGTCAACGACTCCAACTCCGCATCTATCAACGCACGCTCTGCCAACTTTTTCATTTCAGAAGAAATATTGCCTCGCTCAAATTGCTTTGCACGATTTTCTTCATACCCACGCATGTCTTCCAAAATGCCTTTGTAACGTTTGTACTCAATCAATCTCGCAACCAATTCATCACGCGGATCAATCTCATTTCCTTCTTCATCAATTTCCTTTCTTGGAATCAACATTTTTGCTTTGATACGCATCAAAGTAGCAGCCACCAATATAAACTCACTCGCCAAATCAATATTCAACGCTTCCATTTCACGAATATATGCCAAGAAGTCTTCCGTAATCTTGGAAATTGGAATATCATATATATTCAGTTCGTCACGTTCGATGAAAAATAAAAGAAGATCAAATGGACCTTCAAATTGGGTGAGTTTTATCGTATAAGTGTTCTGCTGCATAGTA
>CALFWW010000005.1 GCA_937928575.1 uncultured Saprospiraceae bacterium
GTTGGACTCGTATTATCCGTTTCTGAGAATGTTGCAGAAGTAGAAGATGCATTTCCGCATCCATCGTCAGCTGTAAAAGTAACAGTTACGAATCTTATAACACCGTTTACACAACCATTGTTAACCCAATTATTAGCAGAATAGTCATTAGACCAATTCACTTCATTGCAATCATCAGTAGCACTTGCAAGTCCATTATTAGCTAACCAATCATTTAAAGCAGCTTCGGTGTCTTCACCGCATTCCACATTTACATCAGCAGCTTCTGAAACTACAGGTGCTGTTTCATCAACTTCAGTAATTGTTTGAGAAGCAGTAGTAGTATTTCCACAAGCATCGGTAGCAGTCCATGTAATTTGATGTGCAGTTTCACAACCGAAGACATTTGTTGATTCTTCAGAAGTGATGGTTACTTCTGAGCATTCGTCCGTTGCTTCAGGAGTTCCGAATACAATCGCAGCTCCACAATGAACAGTCATGTTTTCTGGAACAGAAGTAAACGTAGGGTTGTTGTTGTCAGCAATACTAAACGAACTACTGGTAGTACTTGCATTTCCACAAGCATCTGTAGCAGTGAATGTAACAGTAACTGATCTGAAAGCTCCGGTTGTTGCACAATCTGTATCTTCCCAATTTGCAGGGTCATAGTCATTCGACCAAGTTACCTCATTGCAATCATCAGAAGCGGAAGCGCCACCAAAAGTATTTAACCAAGCGTTGAATTCAGCGTCTGTTCCATTAGCAGAACAATTGACAACTGCATCTTGTCCTGCAGTGATTTCTGGAGCAGTATCATCTGTTTGTGTAATGGTTTGAGAAGCAGTGATTGAGTTTCCGCAACCATCAACTGCTACCCATGTTCTTGTGTATGTATTGTTACATCCATTGACTTCAGAAGTTTCTGTCATCGAAATGGTAACATCTGTACAATCATCTCCTGCAGTTGGCTCACCGAATGTTGGAGTCTCATTGCAGCCGATTGATTTATCTTGCGGAACAAATGTCCAGAAAGGATCCATGTCGTCAATCAAAGTAATTGTTTGAGTTACTTGATCCGTATTTCCACAATGGTCTGTTACTGTCCAAGTTCTGACCGTTACCAGATTTCCATTTTGACAACCCAATGCCATGTCATCTTCAAATGTGATGACTAAATTTTCATCGCAATTATCAATAGCGGAAGGAGGTGTCATGTCCCAAGTATCTGTACAAGGAATGGTTACATCTTCTGGTTCAGAAGTGAAAGTAGGTGCTACATCATCCGTGATATTGATGAAAATAGTTAGTGAACTTTCATTTCCGCAACCGTCCGTTGCAATCCAAGTGCATTCCATTTTTTGGATAAAACCATCTTCTTCACAATTACCTTCTTGATGAATTGGATCAATCATAAAAATGCTTACATCATCACAACAGTCTTCCACCTGAATAGCTTGAGGTGTAAATACGGTGATGTCATCACAAGGCATGTTGAGTTCGTCTCCATCTACCAAACCAAATAATAATGGCCAATTGACTGGATCATTAAATGAAAGGGAAGGAGGGGTGTTATCAATTTGCGTTATAGTTTGTGTGAATGAAGTTGCTTGTCCACAACCATCTGTAGCCGTCCAAGTTCTTTCAACAGATTGTGTATCACAACAACCATCTATTGATATATCCGTGAACGTTAAAGTTACATCACTACAATTGTCATCAACGATTGGTTCAGGGATGATAAACTCATCACAGCCATCAATTACGATTGAATTAGGATTGTCTCCAAATACTGGTGCTTGATTATCAGATACTGAATATGAAGCGGTCGTACTTGCAGAATTCCCACACTCATCTGTTGCGATAAATGTAACAAAAGTAGGTCCGTCATTCGCACATTCCGGCAACATAGGATTTGCTGGATCTGTACTCCAGGTGAATCCACAATTGTCATTCGCTTCTGCACCACCATTATCAGCAACCCAAATCATGAAGTCAGAAAAGGCATTTCCAAATTCACAATTGAAAGCGCTGTTTTGAGCGGGTACTACAATCATTGGGTCTGTTGGATCTGTTAATGTGAAAGTTGCAGTCCCAGAGGTAGTTCTTCCACAACAATCTTCAGACGTCACTTCAATTGTCAGTGAACTATTACATCCACCTGAAAGATCTGTCAATGAAACACTTGTTGGAGAAACTGAAAGTGTTGGTGCATCTGTACAGCATGCGTCTGCAGAAACTGCATTGGCATAGCTAGCGAACCAAGCTTGTAATGCTGCCTCATTAGAAGCTCCGCCGTCTGAATTATCACAAACAACTTCCGCATCCGTAAGTATTAAGTCTGGTCCGAAGTAATCAAATACAGTAATTGTTCTAACACAACTTTGCGTAAATCCACAATCATCTGTCACAGTGAAAGTAACATCTTGTGAACCGGTTCCACCGCATTCGTCAAATAATGCAGGGTCGTAAGTGTTGGTTATAGTTGATGGAATATCACATGCGTTGAGTGGAGTTGCTACTGTTGCCAACCAATCATTGACTTGTGTTTGGAAATCATCTGCCCCACAAAGTACGGTCAAGTCTTCTCCACAAACTAATTGTAATCCAGGATTTGCAATGGTATAAGTCACATCACATGTCGCTGTTCTTCCACACTCATCTGTCACTGTATAAGTGTAAACAAAAGTGCTGCCATCACAATCCAAATCATCAATATTGGCAGGATCTGTTATGGTTACTGTAGAGAATAATCCGCAAGAAGTAGTGACCTGAAGCGTTTCTGGTGCAGGTGGATTGATATCTGCTTTACAGGTTACGGTTTGATCTGCAGGACACTGGATGGTTGGATCCGTGTTGTCATCAGCAAAGGATAGTAACTGTGTACAGCTTGAAGTATTTCCACAATTATCAGAGATAACAAAAGTTCTACTAATTTCTCTTAATCCATCATTTGGACAAATTGTTAACCCATTATCTACCTCATCCACAGAAATTAATGAGAATTCATTAGAGCAATTATCAGAAACGGAAGCACCTTGTGCGTTAATAAAATCAACAATGTTGTTCGGAGCAGCTGGTGCATCGAATAAACAATTCAAATCTGTAACATTGTCTGGACAAGTAATCGTAGGAGCTGTATCATCTGTAATTGTAATTGTAGAAGAACAACCAACAGATGGACATTCATCTAAAGAAAACCAATTTACAGTTACAACAACTGGATCTACTGGATTACATGGATTAATTAATGAACTTGATACGAAGTCGTTACTGATGATGGAATTACATCCACCAGTAATAGTTGCAGTGCCCAACCATGCATCAATATCTGCAGCTGTATAAAGACCACATTCTACAGCCAATGGAGCAGGACAACTAACTGTTGGAGTCGCTACTTCTGCAATCGTGTAAGTTTGAGAACATGCTGCGATATTTCCACAAACATCTGCGATAAAATAAGTTCTAATAATCGTCATTGGCCCATCTTCCGGACAAATTGAGTTGTTCACTTCTTCGGATACATCTGTCAATGTGAATGTTGTTGAGCAATTATCAGTTGTACTTCCACCAAGCGCTTCAAAACCGGCATAATCAGTTGGAGCGGCAGGTGGTAATTCGTCACATGCTAACATTACGTTTGCAGGACAACTAGGTGTAGGGACTTCGTCATCAAAGATTTCAATAGTTTGAACACAGGAAGCTGATAACCCGCAGTCATCTGTAACAGTATAGGTACGCGAGATTGTAAATGGATCCGTAATACAGCCTGTTCCTGATGTCATATCTCCATCGTGTGTTACCGTAATGCCAGAGCAATCATCCATTGCAGTAACTGAGGTAATGTCAGGAGCTGGCGCATCGGCTGGACTACAGCCTAAAATTTGAGTAGCTGATGGACATGCGATTGTTGGTGCACCAGTATCTTGAATAATAATATTCATGGTACAAGTTGGACCCGTTCCACAATTATCAGATGCTGTAAATAATACTGGGATTACGACATCACCAGGGCATGGAGCTACTAAAGATGCAGGATCGAAGTCCGTTGTAATTATTGGGCTACATCCACCTGTTACCATAGCTGCGGATGCCCAGACAGCGACTTCAGTTGCGTCACCAGAACATTCAAAAACTATATCGTTCGCAGGGCAGGTTATTGATAGTCCTGGATGATTGATTGTGAAAACTTGATCGCAGGAGGCGGTATTGCCACACTCGTCGGTCACTGTGTGCGTGAACGTGTAAGTAGTACCATTACAATCTGGAGTTCCATTTATAGCAGGTCCAGAAACATCCGTCGTGAAAGATAATCCACAGGTAGTAACGATATTAGAAACAGCACCAACTGTGATATCGACAGCACATTCTACGACCGCTCCATCAGGGCAGTCAAAGGTTGGTGGTGCACCAGGGGTAAAGTCTATTGTTCCTGCTGGAGGAACTGTACAAGCAGTCGGTTCAGCTCCAGAGAAGAAATTTGAAAAGTCATAAGCAAATGGATTGTTGCAATCGTAAGTAACTGCTTCTTGAGAATCACAAACGGTCCCATCTTCGGCAGTCAATTCTGCTAATGGCAAACAACCAGGAGTTTCTACAACTGTAAGATTTGGATATACTTCAACATCAGCAGCGCCAGTCGCATCTACATAACAATCTGCTGGTGAACTGAATAATGTACCAATATCAGCAGCTGAGAATGTTGCTGAAACAGATTGAGTTGCAACATCACACCCTATATTAATAGCGGTTGCAGTACCTGTTGTGGTTCCACAAACTTGTCCTGTTCCATCCAATAATTCTAAAGTTATCATAGCTGTTCCATCATCACAGACAGGTCCTCCTGCAATCACATTAGCAATAGGTTGAGCAGGGTACACAACAGTTTCTAGACGTATTGGTTGACAAAGTTGCTCATCAACACCTGAGCCTCCACCGGAAGCTGCTGGGTAAAAACCAAATTCACCTGCCAGTGGATCTGGGTTTAAATCAAAGGTGTAGTCATAAGGTATCAAGAAGTAAGATACATCCAAAGGTGCGCAGGTATTGTTGGTAATTGCAAATCCTGGTAAGGTTGCTGTACAAACTTGACCCGCATCAAACGTAGAAGAAGCATAAAATAAATCCGTATTTGGATGTGGGAATTGTCCATTTGCTCCAGCCGTTGGGTTTGGAATATATCCAGCAGGAGCAATACTAGCAACACCTCCAGGTGCGTAAATGTATAAGTCATAATCATAAGCAACACCTCCTGTACCACCACCAGGAACTACATCACAAGAGGAGAAATTGAATACATGTCCCTCACCAGAGCATGTAGGAGCAATGGTACCATCGTAAGTTCCGACGCATTCAGCGCATCCTGCACATGTTATTGTTCCAGTCAATCCTGCTGGAGGGCAAGTTGCGGGAGCTGCTGCTAGTGCAGTTGCTGTTGCAGTTGTTGTGAAATCGTAGTTATATTCAACACCGTTGGATGTGCATGCAGGTCCAGTTAAGGTTTCACAAACGGTTCCATTGGCAGCTTGTAATTCTACTGTTGGAATACTGCATGAAGTTGCATCATCTATTGTCACAACTGTAAGTGGTGCTGGATAAAGGGTGATATCATATCTTAATAGAGCACATGCGCCGGCGTCGGCAAACTGGTATTCTCCAAAACTTCCATCGCTATCTGTATCATAATTTCTAGACCAAGGTAATACGAAGTAGGTGACTACCATTGGTGCGCATGTATTGTTGATTAATACTCCACCAACTAGGTCTGCACAAATAGTTCCGTTCCAAGTTCCACCAACTCCTCCAATATTCGTCAAATCAGGAATATCTCCAGTGATTGGGAAGTTATAAGATGCAGCCAACCCGCCTGTAGGATCAAATGTAGCTGGTGCTTCACCGGGTACACCACCGGGAGCATATACATAAAAATCTAGATCAATTTCAATTCCAAATTGATCTAAAGTTCCTGGATCACAACCTGGTTGGATCGCAAATGTAGGAGCGTCACCGCTACAAATATCATCAGCGGCGAATTCATAAACTTGGTCACAAGGAGGCGGTGGTGGTGTTCCAAATTCAACCACATTTGCACAAAAAAGGTTAAGGACATCACCAGTTAATGGAGTACAAGGAGCTCCTGAAATATCTAATGGCATCCCATAATCTAATTCTTGGCAAATTACGTATGTAGTTCCAATTGTTAAACCTGTTATTGAGCCCGCTGTTGCAGTAGCTGCATCTGGTTGTACAACGCCAGGGATAGCAGCACAGGTTGCTGCGTCAAAAATAGTAATAGTATTTGTACCAAAACATCCAAAATTAGTACCAGCAACTCCTTCACCTGTTGGGAAGAATGCATCAGGAAGCGTAGCTGTCCATTGGGTACAATGAGTATATACCTCACCACCATTTGTAGGTAATCCACCTGCTCCAGAATAATCTTGACATGCCCCATTAAAAGGATCATTGTCATAAACAGGATTAGTTCCTCCTGCTGCTGATTGGGCAGTTGCATCAAAGTAAGATACATCAACTCCACAATCGTTTGCAGCAACATCGGCACAAGTTTGTGCACATGTGACCATTACTGGAACTGGTAAACGATAAATATCTAGACAAGTGGCATTAACATTGCAAACTTCATCCGTACAAGGATCTACACCAGTTGGCATGGTAGTTTGTAAACAAAGTCTGTAATCCGTATTAGGTGTTAATCCTTCCCATTCAGGATTGAAAGTCCCGCTACCTCCACCATTGGCAGTTGTAGGAGTAATAGCAGTTCCAGGACAAGCATCAGATAACAAAGTCAATGTAAAAGTTCTTGTGGCAACTACATCTGTACCACATGTAGAACCAGCTGAAGACGTTGTTTGCACTTGCTGAATAGCACCAAAGTTTCCATCTGCGCCTGAGTTTATTGTATAACACTGTTCAAAAGTGCCTCCACTAGTTATCCAAGGAATTGCATATTCTGCACAAGAAGTAAAAGTTGCGAGTGCATCAGCACCAGAAGCAAATGTACCTATCTCACTCGTTGGGCAGGTTGCGCTCGCGCAATCAGAGCAAGTAGTTGCTTCCGGGCATGCATAATCCGCCGTATTTGCAGCACCGCATGTAATCGAAATCTCAATTGCACCTGAAGCAAATCCAGCATTAAAATTATCAACGTATATAAGATAAAATTCTCCTGCTATAGTAGGTATTGGTTCTACTTGACCATCGCCACCACTGCCTTCGGATGTATCTCCTGCGCCAGCTACCATTTCGAGACCTAGACCACTACCAGCATAAGAGCATCTAGCTGGGGAGTCTCCAGTTGTACACCCCGCAATGGATGAACCATAAGGTCCCCAAAAAGCAACATCAATATCAGCGGTTGCCCCTGCTGCATCAACCCCTTGGACACTAAATGCTAAATTTCCTGATTGAGTTACTTCCACCCAATACCAGTTTGAGCCATTTTCTCCAAATAGACAGCCGTCATCTAATGTATAATCAGAACCATCAAATGGATTATTAAAAAAATCATCATCCGCTCCAGTGCCTGCTGTTGCAGAAGGATTCGGAAAAATCCGTGGACAAATCTGAATCGCGTCTCCGCAATCTTCAGCTTGTCCGTATGCATGTTGTTGGGTAAATAAAACTCCTAGCATGCAAAATAGAATTGAGTATAAATATTTCATTTTTTTCATAAATAGAATTTTTCAATTTAGAAAAATTTAAATCTAATTGATGATTAGTGTCTCAATTTAGATGTAATTTTTAAATTAGGTTTTGGGCTTTCTTTCTTTTTCGGAAGCGTGTTACGTACAACTGATTTTTTCATATCTTTAACAACAATACTATTGTTGTCTGTACTCTTCAATTGCACTTTTTTAAGCCCAGACTTCAAAATTGCATTTCGTTTGTTCTGCAATTCTTCATTGTACTCAAATTGACTTTCGACTATTTTCACCTCATCAAATTGAATCTTTGATTTACTTTTGTTTTGTTCAATTTTCTTTGTCGCTTTTTTATTAACATTCTGCACCCGATCCGATCTATATTGAAAATTGGGGCTGTGGCCTTGTGCAAATATCAGAGAGCAAAAGAACATGCTCGAAAGAATAAGTTTAAGTTTTAACTTCATTTGTTTAAAATTTTAGAGATTTAAATAAATAGATATATGTGTGTATTAAAGGTGTTTATTTCTATATGGACATACTCTTCTAGTATGCTAGATGCAAATTAGATGGCCTATTAATTATTTTGGTGTGATGTATTCCGAAAGTGAATACCCGTTTGCTATCAGTCTTTAGCTAATCAGACTAATTAGGATGTTGAGTAAAATAAGTGGGAAAAATAAAATCGGGAAGGGAGAAATTTTTTGTAAATATTCAATTGCATAGGGAGTTGGTTTTGGTTTTGATAAAATATTACTTGTTATGAATTACAGAGCGATTGGATTCTACAATATCTAACAATAGCATTTTTTGGGTTTACATATTGGGACGAACCAATTTTTGGTACTATTTGTAAGTGCTTATTTGTAAAGATAATAAACATCAATTATTTACAAAATATTTATAGCATTTTTGATTTAAAAATAGTATATAAATCTTTTTTATGCCTCATTAATGGAATACTATTTTGCAAAACAATAAAAGTTTAAAATTAAATTACTTAATTCAACATTCCAATGTGTAAGAAGCAGTATTTTCTATTGAAATGTAAAAAATGTTAAAATATGGTATGTCACGATTTAGCTATAACTGTATGTATTTAGATGCTACTTTTGATTTCTGAGAATTAACCCGCTTGTTGGTCTTTATTTTTATTGTAAAAAGCTCTATCTTTCCACTCGACAAAAACCTATAATCCCCTTCTTATTGAACCCCTATTACTTTTTATTTTCGAACAAACACTAACATTTTTCAATGTTGAATAAAATGCTTTGCCTAATAACCCTGTTTACACTTCTGTGTACTGTGCCTTCATTCGGTCAATCGAAGGTGAAGCGGATATTTCAAGATAATAAGTATGATAATCGGACCAACGTAATCAAGGAAACGGGTGAAAATGATTATAGTATTTTGGACGAGCAATTTGGAGACGCAAAAGTTGGGGAAGTGGTGAGAATCGCTATTGAAAAACCAAAGGCGCAGAAACCTCCCAAACCACCTAAGCCACCTATACAGAAAGTTGTTAATCTTAAAGCACCAAAGCCGATTAAGCAAGTCGAAGAATTGCCAAAAGTAAATGTTGAAAAAGAAGTTTTTACTGCTAAAGGTGCAGCAACGATAACACCCCCTGCACCAAGAAAAAGGCATTTCTCGGCATCTCCATCAGTATATGCATCGCATAAGAGCTATCAAGCACAATTACCTAAGATTAAATTGTGGAAAAAGAAGAAAAGAAAAAAGAGAAAGATGAAATCAGGTAATTCTTGTTACCATTTTTAATTACTTAGTTTTTGCTTTTCTTAGAATGCATATGTTCTATTGGTGCAAAGACCGCTATAATTTCTTTTGATTCTTTGACTTTCATAAAACATTTACCAGTTCCTTTACATGGGGTGTCGTCACCTTCCCAGCCAACAAAGTAATAACCGTGGATGGGAACTGCCAACATGTTGATTCGGGAATTTTTTGAAACTGATTCTGTACAATTTGATCGACACTCAAATTTAGACCCATCAGGATTATTAATCACAATTTTTCCGGGACCTTTGACAGATATATTCATAGGAACTTCAACAGTTGTAACTTCGTCGTACGCTTCATCGAATTGAACGGCAGGTACGAAATTGACTGTCATTTCCATATCCCAATCTAGGATTCTATAACAATTCGCATTTCCATAACAACCAGTGCCGATCCAGCCTGTAAAAGTATGCTCATCAGCAGGAATAGCTGAAAATGTAATATTAGTGTTATGTGCATATTTGAATTCACACTCACCTTCACAAAAATTATCTTGATAACCTGCAGCTTGGATGAGTACTGCGCCAGGGCCTATAATGTTAAGTGAAACTTTATTAGAACCATTTTTGTTTGATAAATTCCGGTTGATTTTTTTAAATTTGGCAGTAATCTGCGCAGCTGTTTTAAGGTTAAATGTGCAATTTAGGGCTTCCTTACAATTGACGCCTTCCCATCCTTCAAAAGTATAGCCTGGATTTGGTACAGCGGTCAATGATATTTTGGAATCTTTGCGCAAAGCGTTGGTGCAGCTTTCATTACAATCGTACATTTTTGAATCTGAAGAGAGTATTCGTACAGAACCTTCACCTTGAATATTTATTGTTAGATTAAACTTGTCTAATGAGTTGTCTTTTGACTCAGTTGAATTAGCAGTACTTGAAAATTGTTCAACTATTGATTGCTTCGAGCCTGTTGTTCTTTCAAAATTGAAAATGGGTGTATGAGGTGTGACAAAAACCGGTGTGCTATTCAAAGCGATAGTGTTTTTTTCCAAATTTTCTTCCTTTTTAGTAACAGTGTGATCCCATTTTTTAATGGTCAATTCTTTGTTATCCAAAAAGGAAGGGAACTTATAATTGGCAGATGCAATTTCAGACATGTCCTTATTGGTTCGTGCCCACAGAACGTAGGTGTAGTTTCCAAGCGCATCGGCGAAAGCACCTCCTCCAATATTTGTTGGAAGGTTCATTTTTAAAGTTTGAATAGCGTCGTATCTTTTATGTTTTAGAAGTTTTGCAGTTGTTTTGTATGCAATTCCTGCTAAGTTTATTTTGTGATTGTAGGGTTGTACGCCTTCTAGTTTTTCGTACATTCCCATTGCTTGATAATCTTTGCCAACACCATCATACGACCCTGCATCGCAAAGGCTGTAAACATGGTATTGGAGAATATCATTTTGCTGACATTCGATTAAAGATTTGATGATGAAGTTTTTTTGTGCTTGATTGGATCCTAAGAAATCTTCATGTTGAATTCTAGGAATATTAACTTCTGTAAGTATCCACAATTTTTCAGGATATTTTTCTCCGTTATATCCATATTTAAACAATACATTTTCAAATTCTTTTTTCTTCTCGATCACTCCATTTGATGCGGCATCGGAGTGTCTGGAAAACACAAATCCCGGTTTTGCACTATTCCATTTTTTCAAAGAGCCGTCATTATGTGGATAGGAGTGAAAACTTAGGACATCAAAATAAGCACCTCCCTTTTTATCAAATTCTGAAGTAACTGTGCCATCAACTGGGTTGTCGGTGTTTCTCATGATCGCATCTAAGAAACTTGGATAGCCAAGACCGCCGGTTGTTACATATGCATCTGGATCAAGCGTTTTGATAATTTCCCAACTAATTCGAAGTAATCGAACATAATAGAAAACAGGTGCTTTTACTGCGTAATCACACGGATCTGGATTGTTATCCCACCAATTACCGCGATGTATTATTCCTTTTGGAAGCCATCCTTTAGAGAAAGTGTAGTCAAAATCCGGTTCATTCCATATTTCCCAGAATTTGACATAGTCTTTATAAAGCGTAACTGTTTTGTATAAATAAAGCGCGTAGTAATTGTTGTCATTTACCGGTGTACCATTTTCACCATTGTCCCAAATTGGTTCGTACATGTTGGCGAACATTTCTGATTTGCTTCCTTCACAATAGATAGTAGGGTCTCGATGCTCATCCGATGGGTAACCCACAAACATCGTGTTATCAGTCAATCCTAAATCTTGATAATGTTGTAGCGTAGACAAACGTAATTCGTAGCCAAATTCTTCCATAAACCTTTCAGGAAGGGTCGGGCGAATACAATTTGCATTAATGCCATCTAAATTTTTGGTACCTGCTGCAATATCTGCCAATTGCTCATCAGTCCAAGGTGGATTGTACCCCGGATTGAAACCATACCCAAAGTGTCCTTCATATGGAATCACTTTATCATTGCTGGTAAAACCAACTTGTGCAAATAGGTATTGGCTTGCGATTAGTGCGCAGGCAAAAGTAAAGAGACGAATCAGAGATGTGTAATACATGTTGTAATATATAAATGGGCATAAATGTGAAACGGAGGAATGGGGAGGACCGGGACTGTAAATATAACGATTAAGGGGATAAAACAATTTACCCCGATTAAGTTAATTTTTCCCTAAAAATAATTAGTTATATACTGTGTCTATCTTACGTAGCAATCTGTTTTAGTAATTTCGGTAAAGAAATCAGCTTCGTCAATCAGGATTTTGGCGGTAGTCTGTTTAATCGCAGCAATTTCTACTCGGACTCCTCTAGATCTTAAATGTCGAACTAAATCAACATAATCAGAATCACCAGATAAAATAATTATAGTATCTACTTTTTCTGCCAATTGTGTTGCAGTGATAGACAATGGAATATCTGCAGACTTGTGGCAAGGGACAACAGTACCAAAGTATTTTTTGTGCAAACGGTCTGCCAATTTTGAGGAAATATGTAATCCTTCTCTAAAGTATATTAAACGATTCAACCCACGGTTTCTCAATAACTTAGGTATGATATTATCAAAATCTAACATCGCATTATTGGTGTTCAATAAGCTATGAATGCTTTTCTCAATATTGTTTCCATCAATTAGGATCGCTACATTTTGATTGATCGTAACTGTAAAGTCATTATTTGAAGATTTACTTGTGGTGGTCGTTGATGTATTTGTTTTGTTATGAGAACTTGATTTGACGTTATGTATACCATTTGTTTTTTCATTGACTACCTCCACTTTTTTAGGAGTCTTATTTTGAACTACATTCTTTTGATTTTCACTGGTATCTTTTGTCCTAGATCTTGTGGAACTTGCGTTGGTTCTTTTTCTTGAACGCGAAGCTGTTTTAGTCGTTGGTTTTTTTCTGGTTTCCGCTTTTTTTGTGGCAACCTTTTTTACTTTTACCTCCGCTGTATCAGCCACTTTTTCCGCTTTAGGTTTTGAGGACCTTCTTGATCTTGATGAGGTAGTTTTAGATTTTTTAGCGGTTGTTTGTTTTCGAGTAGTATTTTTTTTAGCAGGTTTCTTTTTGCTAGGAGTCTTTTTGTCCATTTATATTAAAATTTCTACGAATATAAGGCTTAAATGTCAAGTATGCATGTAAAACTTTATTTAGTTTGGTACCATGATAAATTTCAAAATTGATATTCTCCGGTTTCTACTTTGTTTTATTTTTTTTATTGGATCAATTAGTACTGCGAATTCGCAATCGAGAACAAAATTAAGCTATGGAAAAGCAGAAGAAATGGGGGTGAATGGAAATCAACTGCATGCTAAAGTTAGTGAGATTGTTGTGGAAGGAATAGAAGCGGGTGCATTTCCAGGAGCACAAGTTTTAATAGCAAAAAATGGTCAAATCATATATCATGAAGCATTCGGTTTTCATACTTATGGAAATCAGCAAGAAGTGCAAACCTATGATGTGTATGACCTGGCATCTATTTCAAAAATAACAACCGTCTTACCAGCTGTCATGAAACTGTACGATGAAAATAATTTTGATTTAGATGCGCCACTCAAAAGTTTTTGGCGTTTCTTCAAAAAGTCGAATAAGGCAGATTTGACTTTTAGAGAAATGCTGGCACATCATGGAAGATTGACACCTTGGATTCCTTACTGGAAAAATACAATAAATACAAATGGAAGTTTCAAAAAACGGACCTTCAAAAATAAGCGAAGTTGGTTTTATCCCGTTCATGTAACGGATGAGTTGTACCTGCATCGTCGATATAAAAAACGGCAATTGTATAAGGCCATCAAGGATTCTCCACTTGAAGAAAAACGTCAATATAAATATTCTGGATTACCATTCTATATGCTACCGCATATCATTGAAAAGCGAATTAAAATGCCGTTACCAGAGTATTTAAAACAAACCTTTTACGATCCTATTGGAGCGAATACATTGACGTATCATCCACTTCGGATTTTGCCAAAAGAAATAATTATTCCAACAGAAAAAGATACTTTTTTTAGGAAGATTCAACTGCATGGTTTGGTGCATGATGAAGGTGCAGCGATGATGGGCGGGGTGTCTGGAAATGCGGGATTATTCGGAAATGCTTTGGATCTTGCTAAATTGATGCAACTTTATTTGAATGGAGGAATTTATGATGGACAACGAATTCTAAAAGCATCTACTATCCAAGAATTTATCCGATGTCAATATTGTGATCAGGGCAATCGACGTGGATTGGGATTTGATAAACCACTGATTGAATATCATCCGCAAAATAGTTCGACTGCTAAAAGTGCAAGTCCAAATACCTTTGGTCATTCGGGATATACCGGGACTTTGGTGTGGGTGGATCCTGATGAAGAATTGATTTTTATTTTTCTTTCCAATCGGGTGTATCCTACTAGAAATAATCCTAAGATATATCGATTGAATATTCGGCCTCGGATTCATCAGGCTATTTATGATAGTTTTATTGATTAACACAAAGATGATTTTTTACCACATAGATCATAACGCGACAAGTCGCAAAACATAAAGAGGACGCAATTTAACACATAGATCACATCAGAAACAAAGAAACACATAGCTCTTGTTTCGTGAATGTAGTTTGAAAGAATTTTTTACGAAACAAGGTTCTTTGTGTTTCTATGTTTCTTTGTGCGCTTATGTGTTAAAAATAAGTGCCCTTTGTTTTTTGTGATTTGTCGCTTTAAGGTCTATGTGTTAAAATAACGTCCTCAAGTCCCGCTTTGTAAAATCTATGTGGTGAAAAAAAAGTCGTAAATTGCCACCAAGAAAAACCATCAATGATACAACTACTTTCCAAAATAGAAAATGGAATTGGGACCCTCAATGAAGCAATCGGTCGAATGGCTTCCTGGTTGACTTTTGTATTAGTATTGTTAGTATGTTTTGATGTGACCGTTCGATATTTTTTCAAAGAGACACAGACCTGGATCATGGAATTGGAGTGGCACTTGTTTGCTTTGATATTTTTATTGGGAGCAGGTTACACTTTGAAGCATGACCATCATGTGCGGGTAGATTTATTTTATACCAAATTTTCCAAAAGAGATAAAGCTTGGGTGAATTTAGCAGGCGCTGTTTTATTTTTAATACCATGGTGTATTGTGATTATTATTTACAGTTATTTCTATGCGCTCAATTCTTTTCAGCAAGGAGAAGGCTCACCGGATCCGGGTGGATTGCCAGCCAGATATCTGATCAAATTTGCGATTACTTTTGGTGTCGGGTTATTATTGTTACAAGCGATTGCAACAGTATGTAATTCAATTATTATCCTTTTAGAAACCAATAACGAAAACGAAGGCACTGATTGATATGGAAATATTAGCACTCTTACTTTTCGTTTCGATATTTATTCTCATTCTTTATGGGTATCCGGTATCTTTTACATTGGGAGGAATATCCATTATTTATGCGATTTGTTTTTTAGATCCAAATAGTTTCTCCGCATTGCCGCCACGGATAATGGGGGTGATGAGTAATTTTGTGTTGTTGGCTGTACCGCTTTTTATTTTTATGGGAATTATGTTGGAAAAATCGGGATTGGCAGAAAGTCTTTTGGAGACGATGGCGATGTTGTTTGGGAAAGTGAAAGGTGGATTGGCGATTTCAGTAGTGATTGTAGGGGCGTTGTTAGCAGCTTCGACTGGAATTGTAGGAGCGACTGTGATTACAATGGGACTGATAAGTTTGCCAACTATGTTGAAAAGAGGATATTCACCAGAATTGGCAACAGGAACCATTGCAGCATCGGGTACATTGGGTCAAATTATTCCGCCATCTGTTGTACTCGTGTTATTAGGCAGTGTATTGAATGTCTCTGTAGGAAATTTATTTAAAGCAGCTTTAATTCCAGGATTATTGTTAGTGGGTATTTATATCTTGTACATCACGATTTATTCCTATCTCAATCCTGAAAAAGCGCCAGCTATGCCGGAAGAAGAGATTGCTGCATTTCGGGGAGAAGGATTTGTGCGTAGAGTAGTGGAAGCTTTTGTATTACCATTGTTATTAATTGTTGCAGTATTGGGTTCTATTTTTGGTGGTATTGCTTCACCGACAGAGGCAGCAGCGGTAGGAGCGATGGGTGCGACGATCTTGACGATTATCCAGAAAAAATTTACCCTCAACATTCTAAAGGAGGTAATGAGTCAAACCACTTTTTTGACTTGTATGGTTTTTATCATCTTGCTGGGTGCGACTACCTTTACCTTTGTTTTTAGAGAAATGGGAGGAGATAGCTACCTGATAGAAGTCATCGAAAACGCTAATTTATCACCTATGGTCTTCCTCATAATGGTCATGATCGTGGTTTTTATAGCTGGATTTTTCATCGATTTTATAGAGATCATCTTCATTATAGTACCGGTCGTGGCACCTATATTTATACAATTTGAAATGGATTTGATATGGATTGGAATCCTTTTAGCAGTCAATTTACAGACATCTTTCCTCTCTCCACCATTCGGATTTTCACTTTTTTATTTGAAGGGAGTCGCTCCTCCAACGGTCACAACTAGTCACTTATATCGTGGAATCGCCCCTTTTGTGGTCATTCAGGTCATTTTTCTGTTAATTCTCCTATTTTTTCCTAAAATTATATATTTGTTAATTTAATCAAGTTTCCCAAATTTATGTGTGAGAAGCCCCTTTATTCTTAAAATGTCTCTATATTTGGCTATTCATTAATTTAAAAATCACTGTTATTATGGCCAAGAAAGAAAAGATCAGTTTCTACGATGTGAAAACAAAGAAGAAATTTGAAACAGACGACTTCAAAGTTGTTGAGAAGAAAGGAAGATTCTACGCTGTAGCACAATCAGAAGCCGGTACCCATGAATGTTGGAGAGTATTGTCTAAGGTTGATGCTGAAAAATTTGGACCTGCTGTAAAGGCATAATTCAAATTCTGAAACACATAAAAAAGGCATCTCGACAATTTCGTCGGGATGCCTTTTTTTGTTGTGGGAAGTTAATCCTTCAAAGGGCTTTCGTAAAGGGAAGTTAACCCTTCAAAGGGCTATCGTTTTAAATAAATATTGGATAAGTAACTTTTAAAGTTTAGTCTCTTTTAAAAAAAATAGGAGCAGCCCTTTGTAGGGTATTAAACTTGCCCCATCTAACTCAAAATATTATTATAATACTCCTTCTCTGTCAAGTCTGACCAATCCCCAATTTGTTTTCTAAACTTGTCATAAGAAGCATACACCTTTTTACTAAATGCATCTTTGTTACTCAGATCATCTAAAATTTCAGTAGTATATTCACGCAAAGGTTGCAACACCACTTCAGGGAATTTACGGATATCCACATTTTCTTCTTCTATTAATTTTTTCAGATAGATACTATTCTTAGTTTCAAATTCTGATAGCATCCAACTATTGATATAAGCTGCTGCAGTTCTAACGATGGCTTGCAAATCATTTGGCAATGCTTCAAAACGATCTTTGTTGATAAACATTTCCAAAATAGTACCGGTCTCATGCCAACCAGGGGAGTAGTAGTATTTTGCAATTTCGTGGAACCCCATTTTGTAATCATGATAAGGACCAATCCATTCTGTGGCATCGATGATTCCTCTTTCAAGTCCTGTATAGATTTCACCACCT
Source organism: uncultured Saprospiraceae bacterium (assembly GCA_937928575.1). Taxonomy (GTDB): domain Bacteria; phylum Bacteroidota; class Bacteroidia; order Chitinophagales; family Saprospiraceae; genus CALDGQ01. The sequence goes on from CALFWW010000005.1 coordinate 17,540, forward strand.
GCTAAAAGTACCGGTGCACCACCCGCTCTTTCCAACACTTTACCTCCGAGGCCAGGCATTCTCATCTTCAATCCTTTAAAATCTTCAATGGTATTGATCTCTCTATTAAACCAGCCACCCATTTGCACACCGGAATTTCCAGCAAGCAATGGCACAAGATTAAACTGTCCATACAATTCATCCCACAATTCCTGTCCACCTCCTGTCATCACCCACGCATTTATTTGTTGCGCATTCATACCAAAAGGAACGGACGCAAAAAATTGAGTTGCCGGAGCTTTTCCTGCCCAATAATAAGCAGCACCACTTCCCATATCCGCCGCACCACTTTGCACCGCTTCAAATGCTTCCAAAGCTGGTACCAATTCACCACCACCAAATACTTTAATTTTCAATCGGCCAGCACTCATTTTTTCCACCAGATCCGCAAGAATGGTACAGCTCTCTCCAAGGACTGGAAATCCAGGAGGCCAAGTCGTGACCATCTTCCATTCAAACTTTTTATTGGTAATGATATTCGGACCTTGATTGGTCTGTGCAAAATTTTGAGAACTGCAAGAACGGATAGCAATCGGAAGTCCGACCGTTGCAAGTGCAATTCCTTTGATGAATGTTTTGCGATTTAGTTTTTTCATTTCTATTACGGTTGACGGGGAACGGCGGACGGTTGACGGGGAGTCCGCGAGGCATGCGTCTTTCTACGCGAGTTCCCCGATAACCGTCTACCATTTTTAATTCCCATTAAAAAACAAAACCTGAATCCCAAAATTCAAAAACCGCTCATTATAATCATCTTCAACAGCGGTGCTCGCAAATTCAGGATTAAGTTCAGCTTCCAAGTTGTAAAGATTGACTCCTTTCCAAGGCACCTGAATATAGGGACGTAAAGTAAAACTAGTCGTTTCCGAAGCTTCAAAATGATAGCTCACAAAGAAGTGACTGCTGTATCCTGTCTCGGCTAAGATTTTTCGTTTCTTTCTTTCATTGGTATCTCTAGTACGTACACTTGCTCGATTTAAATCAATCGTACTTCCGAAACCAATAGGTCCAATAAATGATTCCAATCCAAAGGAATAACTTCCAAAACGTAAATAAATTTCTCTGAAATATTCGGCGTTGGTCAATGGACTCGTTCCTTCCGCATATTGACGATTGTATTTATTTCCCCAAGTCAATTCGGCTGCAACATACTCATTACGTAATCGTACCCCCAGATCAAATCCACTCATCCATTTGAATTCTTCCAAAGGATCTGTAAAAAAATCATTGGTTTCATTATAGCGTTGGATGATGCTATTTGAAATAGTAGGATTGGTCTTACCCAAATTGTATCCTACTTTCAAACTGAATTGAGCCTCCAGATTTGTCGTAAAACAAAAGAGAAAAAAAAGTGGAATATATTTAAAATAAACTTGCATGTCGATTTGAATTTTGCCGGAATGTAAATTGCTTCAGCTAAATTAATTCTTTCCATAAAATATATTAGAATTATATGGAATCAATTCAATCCATTTAAGAATACAATCGTATATAACCAGTATAACTATTTGTAAAACACTTGATAATTATTCATATTTGTACGGATATTGATAACCAACCATAATGGCCAAAAAGAAGAATAAAAAAAAGCGCTCCAAATCTGACGCATCCACCGCTGTGGTAGCACCTAAAAATAAGCAGCAAGATCCTGTTTCAAAGCGTGTTTTAGCTCCTAAGAAAAAGATATGTGGTTTGTCTTTTACGGAGAAATTTTGGTTGAAAAATCTGGTTCCTGCTTTACTCTTGTTTTTATTGGCTTTTAGTTTATATATCAGCTCCGTTGGATTTGAATATGTATTGGATGATCAAATCGTATTGACCAAAAATGACTTTGTCAAAAAAGGTTTTGGAGGGATCAAAGACATTCTGACTACAGAAAGTATGACGGGTTATTTTGGGGAGCAAAAAAATCTAATAGTTGGTGGAAGATATCGTCCCTTGTCTCTGGTAACTTTTGCGATGGAGCATCAATTTTTTGGTGCCAATAGTGTAGTCAGTCATTTCATAAATGTATTGTTATATGGATTGACTGCATTATTGTTATTTCGAGTTTTGTCCATTTTATTTCCAATCAAAGAAGA
>CALFWW010000006.1 GCA_937928575.1 uncultured Saprospiraceae bacterium
TGCTTTCTTCTGTAACAATCCTAAGTATATTAAAGAAAATTACAAGCATTATCTAGAAAATCAATTGCGAAAAAATTATGATTTTACTGGGGTACCAATTAGTTTGTTTTTCAGAAAGAAGAGTTAAATTTACCACACAATTTTAAAGAACGTATCATGTCATTTATCGAAACACCTATTAAGGGACTAATCGTCTTTCAACCTAAAGTTTGGGAAGATGACAGGGGTTATTTCTTTGAAAGTTTCAATGAAAATTCATTTAAAGAAGCTGGCATTAATGCAAATTTTGTCCAAGACAATCAATCCAAATCTTCATTTGGTGTTTTGAGAGGTTTGCACTATCAAGTTGGTGAATTTGCACAAGCTAAGCTGGTCCGTGTACTGAGTGGAAAAGTATTGGATGTAGCGGTAGATATTCGCAACGACTCTCCTACTTATGGTCAAAGTTATTCGATTATTTTAAGTGAAGAAAATAAGACACAGCTCTTTGTTCCACGTGGATTTGCGCATGGATTTGTAGTTTTGAGCGAGGAAGCAGTCTTTTACTATAAAGTAGATAATTTTTATTCCAAAGAGAGCGAAGGGGCTGTCAAATGGAATGATCCAAAATTAAAAATAGATTGGCAAATTGCTGATAATGAGGCAGTTTTGTCTGAAAAAGATGGGAAAGCACCTGCATTTGGTGAACATAGAAATTCTTTAATTGATTACAACATATAAACATGGGAAAGGTACTAGTAACAGGATCTAATGGACAAGTAGGGCAAGAAATAAACACGTTGTCTTCAAAGTTTCCACACTTCGAATTTATGTTTTGCGATGTCGCCGAATTAGACATCACAGATCATGTTAGAGTCAAATCTTTTTTCGAGGAAAATAAGTTTTCGTACGTCATTAATTGTGCGGCATTTACAGCGGTTGACAAAGCTGAATCTGAAGTTGAATTGGCACACCGAGTAAATGTAAATGGTGTGAAAAATTTAGCGGATGGCTGCTTAAAGCAAGATATCCCAATGGTTCACATTTCTACGGACTATGTATATCACAATGACCAAAACACCCCATTTAAAGAAGGAGATGTTGTAAATCCACAAGGTGTTTACGCAAAAACCAAATTAGCTGGAGATGATATGGCGCTACGTACCAATCCTAAAACAATGGTTTTGCGTACTTCTTGGGTCTACTCTACTTTTGGACATAACTTTGTCAAAACAATGTTACGTTTAGGTAAAGAAAAAGATCAATTGGGGATTGTATTCGATCAAATCGGAACTCCTACCTATGCAAGAGATATTGCTGATGCCATCTTAACAATCTTAACGCAAGTCCACAAAGGAGAAAAAGAACAATTGGAAATTAGTGGTATTTATCATTACAGCAATGAAGGCGTAACGAGTTGGTATGATTTCGCAAAAGCTATTTTTGAATACGAAAATATTAATTGCGATGTCAACCCAATTGAGTCTTATGAGTATCCAACTCCAGCTAAAAGACCTCCATTTTCAGTATTAAATAAAAAGAAAATCAAGAAGCAATTTGGATTGAAGATTCCTCACTGGAAAGACAGTCTGAATATTTGTCTTAAGATGTTAAATGCTGAAGTTCCTAATTAGACATAAGCAAGTTTGGACAGTAGTTTCCTAAGTGGTTGGTTTTCAATAATCTACTAATATCCAACTCTTATTCATCGAACTATAATTATTTGCTATTTTGTAAACACTTTTACGTATTAACCGTAAAATATTACAAACTATAATTGAATGTTTTACGTTCAATTAGAAAGAAATAGCCATAATAATACCCTGTTCATGATTCAATCCTTACGTTTATTTTTTCCGATTCTGATCATACTACTAATCAGTAGCAATTTATTCGCAACACATAACCGTGCGGGAGAGATTACTTATGAACAAGTTGGAGATTTAACAATCATAGCAACGGTCACTACTTACACCAAAGCAAGTAGTATTCCTGCCGATCGAGATAGTTTGGAAGTATGCTGGGGAGATGGAAATTGTCAATGGGTGGTTCGTTCCAATGGGCCATTAGATGGAGACGGAATTCCACAAGGTGAATTATTGGCCAACGATACCAAGAAAAATCTCTACATCACTACTTACACATATGCAGGTCAAGCACATTACACGATTTCTATGACCGACCCTAATCGTAACGGCGGAATTTGTAATGTCAATCAACTTGGATCTGACAACGTTCCTTTTCATTTGGAAACAACTGTGACTTTTTTCAATCCGCAAGTACAAGGTTATAATAGTTCTCCTATTTTATTGCAACCACCCATTGACATTGGTTGTATTGGTCAGCCTTTTATCCACAATCCGAATGCATACGATCCGGATGGAGATAGTCTTTCTTATCACCTGATTGTTCCACTACAAGATGTTGGATTACCCGTTCCCAATTATGATTTCCCTGATCAGTATATTCCTGGTTCGGACAACAATATTGATTTAAATGAAATTACGGGTGATTTTATCTGGGAATTTCCGCAAGAAGCTTGCGAATATAATATTGCCATGATTATTGTCGAATATAGAAATGGAATACCAATTGACACCTTGATCCGCGATATGCAAGTCCTTATCGAAGATTGTGATAATGAACCTCCGGTCGTTGAGACGGTAGATGAATTATGTGTCGTCGCTGGTGAATTAATCGAATTTGAGGTAGTCGGGACCGCTCCCATTGAAGAAGCAGATCAACTGGTCGCATTGAGTGCATTGGGAGGTCCATTTATTCTTGATTTCAGCCCTGCAGAATTTGATGTGGCTCCTGGATATAACGAACAGCCGTTGACAGGGGTATTCCGATGGCAAACAAGTTGTGAACATATTTCAGACCAACCTTATTCTGTCGTCTTCAAGGCAGTTGATAATTTCTTTGGTGACAATGGATTGTTCTCTTTGAAAACAGTCCGAATAACAGTAGTCGGTCCACCTGTTGAAGATGTACAAGCGGAAGCAGATGCTGGTCAAGTAAAAGTGAGTTGGGAAAAACCCTATATTTGCGAAGATGCAGAAGAAGATTATTTCTTTGACTTTTCTGTTTGGAGAAAAGAAGGCAGCAATCAATTCCTGCTAGATACTTGTGTCGGTGGATTGGATGGACAAGGCTATCAGAAAATAGAATTCGACACCATCAACACAATAGAAAACAATAGATACACGTATTTAGATACAGAAGTGGAAAGAGGACGGACCTATTGCTATAGAGTTTTGGCCGAATTTGCAAAGCGTACGCCTCCTCCATCCAACATCCCTTACAATAAAGTTGAGAGTTTAGCTTCCAATGAATTTTGTGTCCAATTGAATAGAGATATTCCGTTGATTACAAACGTAGATGTATTGTCAACAGATCAAAATAATGGAAGCATCGAAGTGCGATGGGCCAAACCAGTAGCAACAGATCTAGATACCTTACTAAATCCAGGCCCCTACACATACGAGTTGTATCGTGCAACGGGTATGACAGAAAATGGTTTGACAGCCGTACCTGGTGCTGTATGGACGAGTAATACATTCTTCAATGCAACTGATACAATCTATGTAGATAATGGTCTGAATACATTAGACAATGCCTACAGTTACCATGTTGCTTTTTATATCAATGGTGATTATGACAATGGCCTAGAGCCCCTTGGATTTACAAATGCTGCTTCCTCTGTTTATCTCAACATTGCTTCTACGGATGAAACCAACAACTTATCTTGGGAAGAATTAGTGCCATGGGATAATTATGTCTATACCATCTATCGCCAAAATGAAGCGACATTATTGTTTGATTCGATTGGAACTACTTTTGAGCAAATGTATTCCGATACAGACTTATTAAATGGGCGAGAATATTGTTATAAAATTCGAAGTACGGGTTCCTATGGAATTGAGGGTGTCATCAATCCGATATTTAATTTCTCTCAGGAAAACTGTGGGACTCCAATTGATACCATTCCTCCATGTCCACCGATCCTAGATATTACCAACATCTGTGATTCAGCGACTGAAGGAACACCAGAAGAAAGTTTTCTAAATAACTTAACCTGGACCAATCCGATGAATTTCTGTGAAGAGACAGATGATGTGGTATCCTACAATGTGTATTATGCTCCGAATCCTTCTGCCGATTTTATCACCTTAGCCACTGATATCTTGACGCTGGACACTTTCTTTATGCATCAACCAGATGTTGGAATTGCGGGTTGTTATGCGGTGACGGCCATCGATACTTTTGCAAATGAGAGTGTATTTAGCAACATTTTCTGTGTTGATAATTGCCCAGAATATATCTTACCCAATGTCTTTACACCTAATGGAGATGGTGCCAATGAGTTGTTTATTCCTTACCCATATCGATTCATCAATAGCATTGAAATCAACATCTTCAACCGTTGGGGCAACCTTGTTTTTCAATCTACCAATCCTGACATCAATTGGGATGGCAAAACCATAAATGGTCAGGATGTTGCGGAAGGTACTTATTATTATACCTGCAAAGTCTTTGAGAATCGAGTGAATGGTATTGAACAAAATCCTGAGGTGTTGAATGGTTGGATTGAGGTGATTCGGTAGATGGAGGAGACCGTTTTTCACCACTTAGGCTTAAAGCGATAAGTCTCAAAACACAAAGAGCACGTATTTTTTAACACATAGACCACAGAGATACACAGGCTTGTGCTGAGCAAAGTCGAAGTAAACACAAAGAACCTTATTTCGTGAAATTCTTTCAAACAGCATTCATGAACCAAGAGCTATGTGTTTCTATGTTTCTAATGTGAACTATGTGTTAAATTAATCCTCCGCGACTTGACCCATTAAGAGGTACAGTTCGTTTAGTACAGTAAGAATTTTTCCGTATTTTACAACCAAAACACAGTCTTTTCAAAAAACAAAAATTAATATTGCTGTTTGAGAGCAAGGTTTAAAAATATTACAACAACATGTTTACAGGAATTATAGAAGCACTTGGAAAAGTAGAAAATATTATTGAGGAAGGCACCAATTTCCATTTCACCATCTCCTCTCCTATCAGTTCAGAATTAAAAGTTGATCAAAGTGTTGCCCACAATGGCGTTTGCTTGACGGTCACGGAATTGACAGACAAGACGCACACCGTTACCGCAATTCTGGAAACGATGAACAAGACCAATCTCAAAGATCTGAAAGCTGGACACGTTGTTAATTTGGAAAGAGCGATGCGCATGAATGCTCGACTGGATGGACACATCGTACAAGGACATGTAGATATGACCGGTACATGTGTCAAGAAGGAAGAAGCCGATGGCAGTTGGTTCTTCACTTTCAAATATTCTCCTTCTGAAAAATACATTTTAGTCGACAAAGGCTCTATCTGTGTAAACGGTGTTAGCTTAACGGTTGTCGATCCGATTGATGATTTATTTACAGTCGCCATTATTCCTTTCACTTACGAACATACTTGCTTTAAAGATATTGAACCTGGTTCTGGGATAAATTTGGAGTTTGATATTATTGGGAAGTATATTTCGCGGTATGCGGAGTTGTATCAGAAGTAGGTCAAATTGAAAAATTTAAATTGAAAATTATAAATTGGACGATGTTGCGTGAGCTCGTCTAGCTATTGACAAAGCTCCAAAGGAGCGACAGCAACCAGCCTAGTGCGATAGCGCTAGGTTGGTTGATGGCGATCCGTGTGTTTTGGCGCGTATTTTTGTGTCAAAAATCGTGACAAAACACTTATTGAAGATTTGAATAAATATGGAAATGAATTGTTGGAAAGTACAACCTGTCTGCCGGCAAAGAAAAACGATGTTCAGAGTACTCAGATTTCTCCAAAGCTTACTCACTTAAGCCAAACACACGGTCGAAATTTAAAATCCTACCAACCTTCTTGATTCTTCGATTTCATAATTGTTTAATCTGGACGAGTATAGCGCCTATACTCAGAATGACAAGAGGTTAATTTAATATTGATCTGATAAAAATTGAATTACTCTATATTTTAACTGTCGAAAATCCTTATTTCCATGTCATTGATTCGCAGGGAGGGCTTAAATACGCTGTACTAAAATAAGGTTTCACATTATCTTCACTTACCTTTTTAAAACAATTTTTTACAAATAACTTAACAAAGCTCCAAAGGAGCGACAGCAACCAGCCTAGTGCGATAGCGCTAGGTTGGTTGATGTCGATCCGTGTGTTTTGGCGCGTATTTTTGTGTCAAAAATCGTGACAAAACACTTATTGAAGATTTGAATAAATATGGAAATCAGTATTAATCAAACCCTGCAACCCCATCCATTATCTTCTCAACAACTAACTTGGGTACATCATGTTGCATTAATAGTTTAGAAAGCTCTTTTTGCTGCGATTCAATTTCCTTAATGATTCCATCAGGATTTTTGATTGTATAATCTTCCGCTATTTTATAAACATCTTGTAACGTGATTTTATTTCGTTTTCCATTTACTGAAAGGGCTCTTTTAGGTTGCTTAAAATCAATCAATGGATTCATTGCAAATGTGATGTCATATGCAGGAGACAATTCCCAACTATCTTTTTTCTGATTATAAATAAACGCATGGTTTTTTAAATGATCATCTGTGTTTGCGAAAATGATATTGAAAATCATTCTTTTAAACAGCTCTTCCAATTGCGTATGTGGAATTTTCAAGAAAGAACAAAGATTGAACAAATTTTCATAAGATGAATTTGTTGGATTTTTATAATCCCATCCAGTCATCCCTGTTGCTGTTAAAACATGTTGCTTTTGCCCATCTTGTCTATCAAATCGTAAGGTTGCAAAATGTTTGTTATCAATCAACTTAGAATCCATCATTCGAATTCCAGTATTTTTTAGTAGCAAATAATAACAATACTCTACCACCTCTCTTGGATAGTTTTCATTTTCGTCTAAAGCCAGTTTGACAAGGTAGTGATTGAAATGGTCACCATACTCCAAATCACCTGGAATCACCTTACCCGTTTTTCTATTTTCCGATATCAAAATTTTAGGTCGCGCTCCACCTGCTGAAGTACCTATTTTGAAAATATTGATAAGCGCTTGGTTGTCTAGTTTTTTTTGTCGAGAAGATTTTTTTAGATCTAGTACCTCTTTAAGTAGTTCAATAATTTCATCCAAATCAATAGCTACGTTTTCTGGTAATTGTACAATAGGTTTATACTCCATTGCACCCATTCCGCGGTTACCAATGTATGCTAATTGTTCTAAGACTGAAATATTTTGATGCACTTTGTTATCCAACCATGCTTTAAAAATTATAGAACCAAATCGATCCGGTAATGAATCTGCAAATTGTGGAGGGATTCCTTTAAAAGTTTCGTTGTCAAATTGGCTAAATAATTGAACATGTTTCGTCCTTCTCAGAATACCTGTTTTCGGAAAAATATTTAGCAATTTGTTTTGATTAAGAAAATCTGGATTGAATTGAAAAGAAGATCGAACTTCATTTTCCTGCATTCCAATTCTTCCAATTTCTTGATCAAAGAGATGAACATTTATAATTTCATTGGCAGCCATTAGTATAAGGATTTAGTATTGACGACTTGATCTTTGGCTATTGTAATTTCATTGTTAAATTGTTCTAATAAATCCAATTCTTTTAAAACTTTTAAGATGGTATCTACAGTGAAGTTTTTACCCATTTCCAGATTTTGGATCGTTGTCCTGGAAACATCTAATGATTTTGCAAACTCGACTTGTGAGATTCCTCTTTGTTTGCGCAATGCTTTTATGAGCAAGCCCAACTCATTTTTAACATCCTTAATTTCTACAGTATTAAACATAATTTGACCATTATATTGTTCAATATAGCGTATTTTAAATATAAAATGCTTGTTTTAATGGTCAATAACATAAATAACTTATAAATTGACCAGTAAAATGGTCAATTTCATAATAAATAAGCCAAATGACCAATTTAATGGTCAAAATATTTTCTTTTGTTCTATCCCGTCTATTTCCTATTAGGATTTGAAAAATTCGATTATTCTATCAAATTCAACAGCCTGACAAACCCTCCCAAAAAACATCAAAAAAATCGCTTCAAAATAGTATCCTATAAATAATTTCTTACGTCCTATTGTAGCTAAAATCGAACAATAAATTTATTTTCACAAAATATTTTAACCACAAAAAAGCGCGTTACGACTGATGAAAAACACTTATTTTGATCTAATTGATCAGAGTTATTACTTTCCTCAAGAGGGTTTTGATTTAAAAAATGGATACCTCAATTTTCATGGATTATCCCTCAAGTACCTTATTGAAAAATATGGTACTCCATTTAAATTAGTCTACCTTCCTCGAATCGGAGAGCAGATTAAAAGAGCCAGAAATCTTTTTAATAGAGCTATCAAACAAAACAATTACAATGGTCAATACATCTATTGCTATTGTACCAAATGCTGCCATTTTTCTCATGTTATCAAATCAGCACTGAAAGAAAAAGTACAATTGGAAACTTCTTCTTCATTTGATATTGATTTGATATTCAAGCTGCTCGAAGAAGGAGAATTGACTAAAAAAACCATCATTGTCCACAACGGATATAAGACCGAAGATTATCTAAAAAAGATATTAAAATTAAATCGGGAAGGATTCAAGAATTCGATACTTGTCCTCGATTCTATATCAGAAATAAAACGAGTCAAAGCACATGCTGCTGAATATGCTGGTCATTTAAAAATTGGAATTCGAATTGCGATAGATGAAGAACCACAATCTGCATATTATACCTCACGACTTGGTATTCGACCAGCCGATATTGTTCAATTTTATAAAGACGAAATAAAAGATGATCCAAATCTCAGTTTGAAGATGGTGCATTTTTTTATTGATTCCGGGATTAAGGATACTGTTTATTATTGGGGAGAATTTCAAAAAGCAATGGATGTTTTCGTAGCACTAAAAAAAGAATGTCCTAGTATAAAAGCATTGAATTTAGGTGGAGGTTTCCCGATTAGAAATAATCTAGGTTTTGAATATGACTACGAATATATTATCAATGAGATTGTTTCTAATATTAAAGATGTGTGTCAAAAAGCACAGATAGAAGAACCTGATATTTTTACAGAATTTGGTAAATACACTGTTGGAGAAAGTGGTGCAATTATTTTTCAGGTGTTGGAACAAAAAAAACAAAACGATCAGGAAGTATGGTATATGGTAGATAACAGTCTGATGAATACCATTCCAGATGCTTGGTCGATTCTTGAAAAATTCATCCTTCTACCAATCAATAAATGGGATAATGAATATACCAAAGTAAATGTCGGCGGAATCAGTTGTGATCATTTCGATTATTACAATTCTGAGGATTTTAATCAACAATTATTTCTTCCAAAAATTAATGATGCTGAAGAAGAACCTTTGTATATCGGTTTTTTTCACACCGGTGCTTATCAAGATTCTATTAGTGGTTATGGTGGGATAAAACATTGTTTGATTCCAGCTCCAAAACTAATTGTGATTGACAAAGATGAAAAAGGAAATTATGTTGATTATGTCTATAGAAATGAACAAACCGTTGAGGAAATGCTTTCGATCTTGGGATATATTTAATGCTTAAAAAATAAAGATTCAAAACAGTAGCTAGCACTTAGAAAAAAGGACCGATAAAACGCACCTACGCTCATCGGTCCTTCTTTAAGTTTTTAATGTTCAATTACCTCCTTGGCTACCTCATTTTCAATTTATAATTTGAACGAAGTTTTGCATGTTGAGTGACCCAACTTCCTGGCACTATACCGCGCAAAGATGGATCTTGTCTGATTTGATTTCTGAGTTGAACTAATTCCGGATAGTCATACATCATGCGTACTTTTTTATTGGCAATCGTATTCCCAGTTGGCATTTGTTCCTGGATGACAAAAACGGTAAACACTTCAGCGATATCTTCACCAGGATTGGTTGCAGCATATTCTGTAACAAAACGATCCGGATATTTGTCATAGATTGCATATCCATCTCCACCACTCTGTGCAAACTCATCATAAATATCTGCCCAACCCAATTCGTAAAGTGCGTTGATATAGGAATTGGCGTTGCTACATCCTTCTCCTGTATGGAAATTAGGACAAGAATTTTCGTTGCCACCTACTGCAATCTGTTCATTATTCAAAGTTAAAACGTGGCCAAATTCATGTACAACCGTGTAGGCAAATTCATTTCCAAAATCAATATCATCAATATCACTAGCTTGATCAATTGCCAACCCCATTCTCCATTTACTCAAATCATTGTGATCGATTGGTTCCACATATCCAAATAGTTCTCCTTGTCCGTGAAAGACAACAAACTCTGTAATCTTTTGTCTATTTTCTACAGGAATTATTCTTGTATAATATTCGAACATCGCTTGGTGCTTGGCTATATCTTGTTGGAAAGCCAGCATATTTCCACCAACCTCAAAGTCTTTGATTTTCACGATGGATTCACCGATGATTTTATAAGAAGTTAAGGTAGCGGTACCTCCGCTGTGATCGTGGTCATCATGACTCTCTCCACCTTCATTATCATCAAAATCGCTATCATTGTCCCCATCCTCAAAATTAGCATCATCGTCTGACCATTCATTTTGATCATCAAATTCATCATAAAAGTCTTCTTGATAACAAGAAGTAGTCATTAAAGCTAGTGTCGTCAGGAGTAGGAATAAATTTAATTTTACCTTTTTCATAATACATTCAATTTTATAATTTGAAAATGTACAAGTTCCTAATTTAATTACTACATGGTAAATCCAAATCGAAACTTGCTATATCTAAAAAGTAAAATTTAATTCATAAAAGAAATGGTTGTTATTGATACTTCAATTTAAAGAGAATCAATGTCTTGTGTGGCTTGTTTATACCAAACTGGGTTTTTATTTATACGAAATGTGAGATTTTGTATAGATGGATTTAAAGGATAATACGAGTAAATTATCGCAATGGAATAAGCCTCTGCACGTACTGTTCGGTATCAAAATGAGTAAATCAACTCAATTGAATTCCTTAGAATTTTATTGATTGTTAAACTATTAACTTCATGAACTGCATCAACTTCATTGGTGGTATCAAATTCAAAGTTGGTATAAGTACCCTTAGAATGTGTTTTCCCATTTCTTTTATCAAGAATTCCATACCCCGTAAAATTAATTCCGATAGCCAACTTTTTTAGTTGCCGATAAAGACCGAGTTGGATACCCAATCCCAATTGTAAAGTATTTGGATATACCGTTTTAATATCCTCAGTATAAGTTAATTGATTGTCACTTCTAAGGTCTACATCACTTGTATACATAGAATTAAATTTGAAACCACCGATACCTTCAAATCCCGATCTTAAAAAGAACTTATTTTTAGCGATAGCGAAATCTTCTAACAATCCAATCACCAATGAAATAGCTTGGTTTTCATTGATATAAGATCTACGATCCGAAGTATTTGAATTGGTTGCAACAGCTTTAGTAACTCGATAAGAATCGAATATCCCTAAGCGAATTTGAAAATTTCTCTTTTTTAGTTTCCCTTTATATCCAAATTCAATTCCTATGTTACGCGAATTTGTTTTAGAGAAGACTGAACTTAAATACATCTCATTTTCATTACTTTCATCTCTATCAAAAAGATAAAATGAATTCACTCGAAGACTGATTTGGTTGTCTTGAGCTTTGGTACTTCTTGAAAAACAGATTATTGTTAGTACAAAGAATAGGATTCTCATGTTTGTGTGTATTTTGTTGGAATTAGTGAGAGATTTTAATTCTTTAGTCCGGTATTTCCTAAAGATATTAATATTTAGCCAAAATAGAAAAAGAACACCCAACAACCTTACAGCCTACACATATTGTTAGGAAATAGACTAACTTTTGTCATATTACGACCTTATTCTAATTAATTCCTCACTACGTGTTTTGTCACGATTTTTGAAACAAAAATTCGCGCCAAAACACACGGAACGAAATCAAACAACCTAGCGCTATCGCACTAGGCTGTTTGATTTCGCTCCTTTGGAGCTTTTCGATTTTTATAAAAAGTAGTTGTGAAATATAAGAGTGGGAATTGAATTGTTATGAAAATTGATATCCTAAGAAAGTTAGCAGCCTTCACAAAATTAAGGATGAGGATATCATCCACAAGAAATTTGTTCTTAAAATTTATAAATAGGCGTCTCTTTCGTATGCATAAATACTGGGCGTCCTATTTTCAATTTTACATTTTTAATATTTTTAATTTATAATTTTTAAATAACAATTCACCTTTCAACCAAATTCCCATAAAAAATACCAACCTCATTCATAAACGTATTCTTTTTGTTAAAATTAATACTTTCTCCATTAAAATCAGTGGCAGGCATTCCTAATTCATGAAAAATACAAGTAGTTGCAGCGTAGTCCCAGATGCTTCCTCCACCCTTTTCCTTTTTCGGATACTTCAACATACATGCAGGACCATTTTCCAGAATCAGCATTGCATTTAATACGGTGCCAGCTCCATCAATTTCTTTTACCGTTTTCAAATTCAGTCGTTCTGCGTTTTTATTCAACAACTGTGTTATTTCATTTACGTGCGGTGTGTCCTTCAGCTTTCGGTCAGTTAGATAAGTTACGTGATTATTGGACTGGTTAATTTTCCATGATTGTCCGTTTCTAAAAGCGCCGCCTCCTTTGATTCCATAGTATAGTGTATCCGTGCTTGGATCGAATACGACTCCGATACAAGGTGTTCCATCTTTGGCGACTAAAGCAATCGAGACAGAAAATCCAGGATATTTCTTGATGAATGCGAGCGTTCCATCCATCGGATCAATGCACCAAAAATAATCTTTTTCAAAACGACCACCATCGTCTTCCGTTTCTTCGGACAACAATGCGATGTCAAATTCGGCACAGGTCGGAAGCAGATGACTGAGAATAGCGGTTTCACATGCTTTATCCACTTTCGTTACAACTTGCGAACTGTAACTCGATCCTCCGTCTTTTGTCAATACTTCAACGTCTTCATTCAGATGTGCTTGAATGATTTTTCCAGCGGCTAATGCTGCCTTTATCGCAATATCTTTTAGGTGATTTAAATCCATTTTATAAACTTTTTATGACGGCAGCAGTTACTTGTTCGCTGTAACTATTTAATTTCCAGTGACCGGGACTCCACCCTTTTAGGAAGCGATGAAAATCCGCCCAAGCAAATCGGTATAAAGATCGCCACTCCTTTTCTAGTGCTTCATTATTTTCCTTCAATTCATTTTGTAAATATTCGAAATAAGTGTCGAGGATTTTGGATTCCAGACGTTTGCAGTCATTTTGGTTCAAACAACTTCCTATAAAATACGCTATGTCTTTCATTCCACATCCGCCACCTACATATTGAAAATCTACTCCTGCCACTGCTCCATTTTTACCGAAACAGAAATTGGCCAGTTTAGCATCTCCGTGCACGAAGGTTTTAAATTTACATGAATTCAGTTTTTCATCAATCAACGGAGCTGCGGCTTTTAATTTCACATCATCCAATATTTCCAATTCCTGAGGTCGGGTACTTAAGTGCCAATAAGTTCCTACTTCCCAAAGTCCATCAGGAATTTGTCCGATGTAACTTGCGTGAAATTTTGCCAACCATTCCAAACAAGCAGCAATTTCCTTCCATTTAACATTATTTTTACGTATTGGATACCCAGCTGCATCTAAATCCTCCAATACCATGAACATCTCCTCTCCGTCTTGTTCTATTGCAAAACATTTAGGAAGTCGTGCCGCACTCTTTTCACTATAAGTTTTATACCATTCTGCTTCTACTTGATAAGACTTGACTTTTCGTTGATGACCAATATTGGTGTTCCAACCACGCGGATGATTTTTAACAGCAGGTAACTGAACATGTTTGATGACTACGCTTTGGACCGCAGCTTCCTCCAATTCAATCCGCATAATTTTCCCATAACCACTCCACAATTGCTGAATCATTTCTTTTTCCTGTAAAGCAGTAGCTCCAGTCTTTTGTAGGATAATTGATTTGAAATTTTCGTCCATGAGATGTCAAAGGTAAGAAAGATTTTTTTTACTGCAGTTAGGATTTTTGATCAGAAAGGTAAAGTGATTAGTTCATGATTTGTGGAATTTTTCAAGCCTTCTCTTTCGGCGGATAAATCGCGCCGCTACAGGAGTACGCAGGACTATGCGAATTCATAAGCACACTACCCTTCTTAAATTTCTCAGTCTTATTAAATTAAAAAAGGACCAACGCCTTCGCCATCACGAAACATCGGTCCTATTTTTAATTTTACATTTTCAATTC
The DNA here is from genome assembly GCA_937928575.1 of uncultured Saprospiraceae bacterium. Classification (GTDB taxonomy): domain Bacteria; phylum Bacteroidota; class Bacteroidia; order Chitinophagales; family Saprospiraceae; genus CALDGQ01. Next base: position 14,292 of record CALFWW010000006.1, read on the forward strand.
CTCTCAAAAAACCGCATTCTCAGCAATCGCTCTGTTATTTTCCAAATCAGATTTAACACTCGCCAATTTCATACTGATGGTCTTCAATGCTAATTTCCCAAGTGGTAAACGCAATGTTGGATTTTCGGAGTTAGCTAAATCGATAATTGCTTTTGCTGCTTTTTCAGGATCCCCTTCTTGTTTGCCATCGACGCTTTTTAATTTGGCTCTAAAAGCACCCGCAGTCTCTGCATAATCCGCAATTTCTATTTCAGCTTCTCTTAATTTATCTCCAGCAAAATTTGTACGAAATGGTCCGGGTTCAACAATAGAGACCTTAATTCCCAAAGGTGATACCTCTTGTGCTAAAGCTTCACTAAACCCTTCTAAAGCAAACTTACTGGCATTGTAAATTCCAAAACCAGCAAATGCTTTAATGCCTCCATGTGATGAAATTTGAATAATGTGGCCTTGTTTTTCTTTCCGCATAAATGGTAAAACGGTTCTTGTTAAATTTAAAGTGCCGAAAAAATTGGGTTCGAAAACACTTCTGACCTCAGCCATAGACGTTTCTTCAATTGCACCAATAAAACCCATGCCTGCATTATTGACCAAGACATCGATTCTTCCATATGTCGCGATGATTTTATCCACACAATCTTTTACATCATTTTCTTCGGTGACATCTAATAACATTGCTTTTGCATTATAGATATTATTTTCATTGTAAGCAATAACTTCTGATTCCGATCGAAAAGTACCAATTACGAAATCACCTTTTTCAATGACAGCGGCAGCTAGAGCTTTACCTATTCCACTCGATATTCCTGTGATTAACCAAATTCTCTTATTCATGATCGTATGTTTTTTTGATGTTAGATAAAAGTGTTTTCTGAAAATTATCAATAGTAGTTATCATTGACTCTTTATCTCCAATACTTGCTTTAAAAACGGCATCAAATTTAACTGTGTATTTCGTTCCACTTGTAGAGATAATTTTTATCGTTGCTTTATAGTTTTGGATTGGCAATGGCGTTTCCAACATTTTATAAACGAAGATGTACTTTTTATTGGAAAGCTTCCTTACTTTTTCAACTACTGTTTTTCCATTAGCTTTTAATGTCAAATTAACAATAGCGCCTTTGCCATTTCCAAATGTTTTCGTTTGCGAAATAATTTCAGGTACAACTTTATCTAGATTCCCAAGATTAGATATCGTTGTCCAAACTTCATTTCTTTGAGCACTCATCTCAATACTGTTGGAGACTTTAATCTTTTTCAAATTTTGTGCATTCCCTGTAGTACAGGCTGCGATGAAAAAGAAAATAAGTATAGGAATATTTTTCATGGCATTACTTTTTTAAAGCGTTAATAATGTCGGCAACTTCTACTCTATTTCTATAATCGCCACCTAGAGATTTTGCAAATGAAATCGTCGCATCTTTCTCAATAATAAAAACTGCAGGAATTGGCAACTCTCTAGAATCATCTGAGTAATGCACATCAAAATCAATCCCTAATTCCAACATGGTATTTACTGGTACATCTGCATTTTTAAAAACGGTCGTGTACATTCTGGAAACAATATTTCCATTATCACTTAGTACTTCGAAGTTCAGTTCATTTTTTTGCTGAATGTTCAAGGATTCATTAGGGGTTTGTGGGGAAATAGCGACTAACTCCGCTCCTAATTTGTGAATTACATCCAATGACTTTTGATAATGTGCTAATTGTAAATTACAATATGGACACCAAGTACCGCGATAAAAAACCAATACAACTTTCCCTTTTTGGAGTAAATCGGATAACTTGATTGTTTTATCGAGTGCATTTGACAGAGAGAAATCGGGCGCTTTTTCACCAACTTGCAATTTTAAAATTGGATGATAATTTGCTTGTAGCATTTCTGCGTCCTTATTGAAAACAGCCAATGCAGTTTCAGGAAGCATTCCAGCTAAATTTCCAACTAACGCTTTTAAATTTTCTTGATAAGAATCTGTATTCATTTTAATTTACTTTTGTATGAAGTCAAAATTGACGTAGTACAAAGTTGAGGGATAACCCTCTTAATAAAAATGAACTGGATTAGGAAATGAACTTGAACTAGTTCAAGATTTTGAGGCGAGACGTTTACGTATTTTACTTAAAAATTCTGGTGACATACCAAGATAAGAAGCCAATGCATATTGAGGCACTCTTTGTACGATGGAAGGATACAGGTCGTAAAATTCTAAATATCTTTCTTCAGCGGATTTGCCAAGATTCGATAAAACTCTTCGTTGAGAAAAAGCGAAGGACTTTTGTGCTACTAATCTGAAGAAGCGTTCGAATTTCGGATTGTTATGGCAAAGCTTTTCAACATCATCGTAAGCAATTTGTTGGACAGTTGAATCTTCCAACGCTTCAACGAATAGAGAAGCAGGTGCTTGATTTAGGTAACTATTAAAATCGCTGATAAACCAATCTTCGATCGCAAATTGAATGGTATGTTCTACCCCTTCATCACTAACAAAATAACTTCTAAAGGCACCAGATGAAATTCGGTTGGACAATAAACTGTCTTCGTTTGATATTCGTGGTTCGCACGATAGCACTAAATTGCTGTTCATCTTCTTCTGTCAAAGAGACGTAACGCTTGATGTTGTTTAATATGTTTTGATAATTTGACATTGAAGATTTGATAAGCTCAATAAATATATCAATTCTAAATCCACCAACAAAAAAAGGCGAGCATCTCATAAACAAATTATGATGATGCCCGCCCTTATCTTAGATCAACTTCTTATGTCTAATCTTTGACCTCTTCGTCGGAAGGAGGAGTTTCTCCATTGTCATTGCCAGCATCTGGAGCTGTTGGCGATGGATTTTCATCCGTTGCCGGTGTTGCAGGTGCTTCATCCGTTGTCGGTTCTACTGTTGGAGTCGGAGTTGGATCAATGATCGGATTCGACTCTGTCGTAGGTGTTGCATCTGTTGATGGTGCAATAACTTCCGTTACGGTTGTAGTTGTAGTTGTAGTCGTATCCGTTGCTGGAGGACTTACCACAGTTGTTGCTAAACCTGAACTTGGAGCAGCAGCCTCAGTTTGAGGGACTGGCTGAGCCATTAAATTTTGTTCAGCATCGTAACGTTGCTTTTCAGCGTCCTTCTTAGCCATGTGCGCTTCGTGCGCTTCCATGCTATTAACAAAAAGGTGTTTATATTTCGAAAGTCCAGTACCTGCTGGTATCTTCTTACCAACAATTACGTTTTCTTTCAGTCCTTCAAGGTAGTCTTTTTTAGCAGCAATTGATGCTTGACTTAATACTTTTGTTGTTTCCTGGAAAGATGCAGCTGAGATCCAACTTCTAGTTCCGAGAGACGACTTTGTAATACCTTGTAATATTGGTGTTGAGGTTGCAGCGACTGCATCACGATAGGAAACCAATTTCTTATCATTACGCTTCAAGTAAGAATTTTCTTCTCTCAATTGACGTAAAGAAACTAAATCACCTGGTTTCATTTTCTTAGAATCACCTGATTCTTCAACAAATTTCTTATCAAAAATCCAGTCGTTTACTTCTAAGAAATCGTACTTTTCAACTGCTTCTCCCTCTAAGAATGGTGTATCACCTGCATCCTCGATCTGGATTCTACGCATCATTTGTCTGACAATTACTTCGATGTGTTTGTCATTAATGTTGATACCCTGAGATCGATATACTTCCTGAACACCATTTACTAAGTAGTATTGTACTGCGAAAGGTCCTTTGATATTCAAGATATCTCTTGGCGCTGTCGAACCATCCGACATATGTGTACCTGCACGAACAAAATCGCCTTCTTGTACCAAGATGTGTTTGGTGGTACCGATCAAGTATTTACGTACCTGACCATCCTTTGCTGTAACAATAACCTCACGATTACCACGCTTGATTTTTCCAAAAGAAACAATACCATCAATTTCTGCAGTCGATGCAGGGTTAGAAGGATTTCTTGCTTCAAATAATTCAGTTACACGTGGAAGACCACCTGTAATATCCTGAATCTTACCTAACTGACGCGGTATCTTAACAATGTTTTGACCAGCTTTCACTTCTTGTCCATCTTCGATAGAAATATAAGCTCCTACCGGGATGTTATAGTTACGCAATTCTTTACCTGTACTTGGATTCACGATCTTGATAATTGGAATCTTCTTCTTGTTCTTAGATTCAACAATTACTTTTTCAACGTGACCTGTCTGATCATCTCTTTCCGTTCTGAAAGTTACCCCTTCTTCGATTGAATCGAATTGAGCAATACCTGAACTCTCAGAGATAATAACAGCGTTAAAAGGATCCCAATCACAAATCACATCTCCTTTGCTAATTTTGGCTCCATCTTTTACTTTCAAGAATGCACCGTAAGGAATGTAGTGTGTAGTGTATACCTTGTTTTTATTTTCAGGATCAACGATTTTGATTTCACCTGTACGAGAGATAATAATCTTTTGCTTCTGACCTTTGTCATCTTCATAATCAGTGGTCTTTACTGCATCAAACTCTAAGATACCGTCGAATTTTGAAACCAATTCGTTTTCAGTTTTAGAGACAGATGCGATACCACCCACGTGGAAGGTACGAAGTGTCAACTGTGTACCCGGCTCACCAATCGATTGTGCAGCAATAATACCTACTGCATCTCCATGATCGGCAATTCTACCTGTTGCCAAGTTTTTACCATAACATTTTGTACACACACCACGCTTGACATCACAAGTCAATACAGATCTAATTTTCACCATCTCTACTCCTTCACTATCAAGATAAGCAGCTTTTTCTTCAGTGATGTATTCACCTGGTTCCAAAATCATCTCATCGGTAACTGGATGCTTCACTTCATCTAAAGTAAAACGTCCAACGATTCTTTCTGCCAATGACTCAACAATTTTCTCATTGTCTTTCAATGCAAAAGTTTCGATACCTCTTAGTGTATGACAATCTACTTCCATGATAACCACATCCTGTGCAACATCCACCAGACGTCTCGTCAAGTAACCCGCATCCGCAGTTTTCAATGCTGTATCTGCCAGACCTTTTCTCGCACCGTGTGTTGAGATAAAGTACTCGAGTACGGATAATCCATCCAAGAAGTTTGCAAGAATTGGGTTTTCAATAATCGCACCTCCCGTATCACCAGATTTTCTTGGTTTTGCCATCAGCCCTCTTAATCCACAAAGCTGCTTAATTTGCTGCTTAGATCCACGTGCCCCTGAATGCAACATCATGTATACCGAGTTGAATCCGTCCTTGTGCTCTGCCAATTCCTTCATCAAGTTCTCTGTAATATGATTATCGGCAAATGTCCATTTATCAATTACTTGATTGTAACGTTCGTTGTTGGTAATCAAACCATTTTCGTAGTTCTCCCAAACTTCATCCACTTCTGTCTGCGCATCAATTAGTGTTTTGGCTTTTACAGTAGGTTCGATTAAATCTCCCAAGTTAAATGACAATCCACCTTTGAAGGACCAGTTGAATCCTAGTGTCTTAATTTCATCCAAGAAATCAGCAGTTGTTTTGAAATCAGTTCTTTTGATAATATCACTGATTACGTTCTTTAAGTTCTTTTTTGTTAACAATACGTTTACAAAAGGAACTGTTTCAGGAACTGCTTGATTAAAGATCACACGACCAACTGTCGTTTCCACTCTTTTCTTAACTGGTGTGCCGTCATCCTCAACAGTATCGACACGCACTTTAATTTTTGCATGTAATTCTGCGCGGCCTTCATTATAAGCAATCACCACTTCTTCCGGAGAATAGAAAGTAATTCCTTCACCCAATACTTTTTGTTCAGGAGTTGAAGTTCTTTCTTTTGTCAGGTAGTATAAACCAAGAACCATATCCTGAGAAGGAAGGGTAATTGGAGAGCCATCCTGCGGGTTTAGCATGTTATGAGAAGCCAACATTAATACCTGTGCTTCTAATATTGCTGCATGACTTAATGGTACGTGAACGGCCATCTGGTCACCATCAAAATCGGCGTTGAAGGCACCACAAACTAATGGGTGTAGCTGAATCGCTTTTCCTTCAATCAATTTTGGTTGGAAAGCCTGGATCGACAATCTGTGTAACGTAGGAGCTCTGTTCAAAAGGATTGGATGTCCTTTCAAAATATTCTCCAAAATTTCCCAGATAACCGGGTCTTTTCTATCTACTAATTTCTTTGCAGACTTAACCGTCTTCACAATACCTCTTTCGATCAATTTTCTGATCACATAAGGCTTGAATAATTCCGATGCCATTCCTTTTGGTAAACCACACTCATGTAGTCTCAAAGTAGGACCTACGACAATTACCGAACGACCTGAATAATCAACACGTTTTCCTAAAAGGTTTTGACGGAAACGTCCTTGCTTACCTTTCAAGATATCAGAAAGGGATTTCAATGCACGACCACCTTCTGCTTTTACTGCGTTTGATTTTCTTGAATTATCAAATAAAGAATCGACTGCTTCCTGAAGCATACGTTTCTCATTTCTCAAGATTACTTCTGGTGCCTTGATTTCCAACAAACGCTTCAAACGGTTGTTACGGATAATCACACGACGATATAAATCATTTAAATCTGAACTTGCAAAACGTCCACCATCTAATGGTACCAATGGTCTCAATTCTGGTGGTACTACTGGAAGGTATTGGATCACTGCCCATTCTGGACGGTTGTCCATGTGCAACTGACCTTCACGTAAAGATTCTACCACTCTCAGACGCTTTAAGTTCTCGGACTTACGTTGTTGGGAAGTTTCATTGGCAGCACCATAACGAAGCGATGCAGCAAGTGAATCTAATTCCAAGCGTTCCAATAAATCACGGACCGCTTCAGCACCCATTTTCGCGATAAACTTATTAGGATCTGAATCATCTAACAATTGATTGTCAGCAGGTAAAGCTTCCAATACTTCAAGGTACTCTTCTTCCGTAATTTGGTCCAATTTATTATAAGTACCAGGAGGTGGATTTTTCTTATCATCAGATTGTCTGACTCCTGGTTGGATTACTACATAACGTTCGTAGTAAATAATACTTTCTAATTTCTTAGAAGATAAACCTAACAAGTAACCGATCTTGTTAGGAAGCGATTTGAAAAACCAGATGTGTACGACAGGAACCACCAACTTAATGTGTCCCATACGTTCACGACGAACTTTCTTTTCTGTTACCTCAACACCACATCTATCACACACAATTCCTTTGTAACGAATACGCTTGTACTTTCCGCAATAGCATTCGTAATCCTTTACAGGACCAAAAATTCTTTCGCAGAATAAACCATCACGTTCTGGCTTGTACGAACGATAATTAATCGTTTCTGGTTTTAGAACTTCACCAAATGATCTTTCCAAAATATCGTCAGGAGATGACAATGAAATGGTAATGCTGTCAAACGGCTTTTGTGTTCTTTGGTTTGTATTTTTCTTATATGCCATATATCCGGTTGTATTTTAGGAGAAATGAAGTGCTGACTCCATTTGATAGGAGCAGCATTTCGTTTCTAAATTTTTTTAATCAAATTTCACATCTAAAGCAAGACCACGCAATTCGTGAATCAATACGTTGAATGATTCTGGAATTTGTGGTTCTGGTAGTGGATCACCTTTTACAATTGCTTCGTAAGCTTTTGCACGCCCATTAATATCATCCGACTTAATGGTTAGCAATTCTTGCAAAATACTGGATGCTCCAAATGCCTCCAATGCCCATACTTCCATCTCACCGAAACGCTGACCACCAAACTGTGCTTTACCACCTAATGGCTGTTGAGTAATCAATGAGTAAGGTCCGATAGAACGCGCGTGCATCTTGTCATCAACCATGTGAGATAATTTCAACATGTAGATAACACCGACGGTTGCTTGCTGGTGGAATCGATCTCCAGTTCCTCCATCCTTCAAGTAAGTTTGACCTAATGAAGGAAGGTTTTGAGACTGGATATATTCTTCGATTTCACTTGCTTTTGCTCCATCAAAAATTGGCGTTGCAAATTTGACACCCATTTTCTCACCAGCCCAACCAAGAACGGTTTCGAAAATTTGTCCCAAGTTCATTCTGGAAGGTACCCCAAGTGGATTCAATACAATATCAACCGGCGTTCCATCATCCAAGAATGGCATATCTTCCATACGAACGATACGAGATACAATTCCTTTGTTACCATGACGTCCAGCCAACTTATCACCAACTTTCAGTTTTCTCTTCTTAGCCAAGTAAACCTTTGCTAATTTCAAGACACCTGCAGGCAACTCATCACCAATACTGATGTTGAATTTTTCACGCTTGTAACGTCCAACTTCCTCGTTTACTTTAATCGTATAGTTGTGTAACAAACGAGCAATTAAAGTGTTCGTAGGTTTGTCATCCGTCCAGTTGCTATAATCAATAGATGAGAAATCTAAATTCTTGATCACTTTTGGAGAAAACTTAGTTCCTTTCGGTACCAACTCTTCATTGTAAATACTCTGTACTCCTTGAGAAGTGTGATTCTTCACGATGGTCAATAATTTATCAACCAGTACCGTTCTCAATTCGTTCAGAGCAATTGCATGAAGATCATCCAATTTAGAGATCAATTGTTTCTCTTGTTCTTTTTGAACTTTATCTTTCTTCGCTCTTGCGAATAATTGTTTGTCAATAATGACACCTTTAGTAGATGGAGGTGCTTTCATCGATGCATCTTTTACATCACCTGCTTTGTCACCGAAAATTGCACGCAACAATTTTTCTTCTGGTGTCGGATCTGATTCCCCTTTTGGAGTAATCTTTCCGATGATGATGTCTCCTTCTTTGATCCACGCTCCTACTCTGATAATTCCGTTTTCATCCAAGTCTTTCGTTGCCTCTTCAGAAACGTTTGGAATATCATTGGTTAATTCTTCCTCACCTAATTTGGTATCACGAACATCTAATTCGAAGTGTTCGATGTGTAATGAAGTAAAGATATCTTCACGTACAACTCTTTCTGACAATACAATTGCATCCTCAAAGTTGTAACCATTCCATGGCATGAAGGCTACTTTCAAGTTTTGACCTAAAGCCAATTCTCCTTTTTCAGTTGCATATCCATCACAAAGAATCATATCTTTTGTTACACGATCTCCTTTTTTGACAATCGGTTTCAAGTTGATACAAGTACCTTGATTGGTTCTTTTAAATTTGGTCAACTTATATGACTTTCTGTTGTCTTCGAAAGAAACCAACTGATCTTGTTCTGTTCTGTCATATCTGATGACGACTTCATTTGCGTCGACATATTCGATGACCCCATTTCCTTCTGCGTTGATCATCATACGAGAATCACGGGCAACTTTTCCTTCCAAACCAGTTCCAACAATTGGAGAAGCAGGTTTGATTAGCGGCACTGCCTGACGTTGCATGTTTGATCCCATCAGGGCTCTATTCGCATCATCATTTTCAAGGAAAGGAATTAGAGATGCCGATACCCCAACAATTTGGTTCGGTGCTACATCCATATATTCTACTTCGTCCGGGGTTAATACCGGGAAGTCACCGTGTTCACGACACTTGATACGATCTGTTTGGAATACACCAGCGGAATCGATTTCAGAGTTTGCTTGTGCAATTTTCTTGAAATCCTCACCTTCTGCGGAAAGGTAAACTTCTTTGGTTTTCATGTCTACCTTACCATTCTTAACGGCACGATAAGGTGTTTCCAAGAATCCCATTTTATTGACCTTCGCATGTACACATAGTGTTGAGATCAAACCAATGTTTGGTCCCTCTGGTGTTTCAATTGTACAAAGACGACCGTAGTGAGAATAGTGAACATCACGAACCTCGAAACCGGCACGTTCTCTGGATAAACCACCAGGTCCGAGAGCGGAGATACGACGTTTGTGTGTAATCTCAGAAAGTGGATTGGTTTGATCCAAAAATTGAGATAACTGAGACGTTCCGAAGAATGAGTTAATTACTGATGACAAAGTTCTTGCGTTGATCAAATCGATCGGTGTGAAGACTTCGTTATCACGTACGTTCATACGTTCACGAATCGTTCTAGCCATACGAGCCAAACCAACTCCGAACTGAGCGTACAACTGTTCTCCAACAGTTCTAACACGTCTGTTACTTAAGTGATCAATATCATCAATTTCTGCTTTTTGATTCATCAAACGAACCAAGTAAGAAACGATGGTAATGATATCATCTTTGGTAAGGACTAAAGTTTCCTTAGAAACATTCTTTCCTAATTTTCGGTTGATCTTGTAACGACCAACTTCACCAAGATTGTAACGTTTGTCAGAGAAGAACAACTTGTCGATGATACCACGAGCTGTGTCATCATCTGGTGGTTCTGTTCCTCTTAATTGACGGTAGATATATTGCACTGCTTCCAATTCAGAACTAGAAGGATCTTTGTGCAAGGTGTTGTATATTATTGAGTAATCATCCTGGATATCAGATTTCTGCAAGATGATGGTTTCAGCACCTGCGTCAATGATTTGTTGGATATTTTCTTCATCCAACTCGATATCTCTTTCGAGGATGATCTCGTTTCTTTCAATATTAATAACCTCACCAGTATCTTCATCTACGAAATCTTCATTCCATTTACGAAGTACACGTGCAGCTAATTTTCTTCCGACTGCTTTTTTCAAGTCTTTCTTGGTTGCTTTGATTTCTTCAGCAAGGTCAAAAAGATCAAGAATCGCTTTATCAGAGTCATATCCGATAGCACGTAATAGTGTTGTTACAGGGAATTTCTTTTTACGGTCGATGTAAGCGTACATGACCGTGTTGATATCCGTTGCAAATTCCATCCAAGCTCCTTTGAAAGGAATTACTCTTGCGGAATAAATTTTGGTACCATTTGGGTGGAAACTTTGTCCGAAGAAAACACCAGGAGAACGATGTAATTGAGAAACGATCACACGTTCAGCACCATTGATAACAAACGTACCTTTAGGTGTCATGTACGGAATGTTTCCTAGGAATACATCCTGAACGATGGTTTCAAAATCGACGTGTTCTTCATCATTACAAGAAAGACGAAGTTTAGCTTTCAGTGGAACACTGTGTGTCAATCCACGTTGCATACACTCATGAATGGTGTATCTTGGAGGATCGATAAAATAATCTAAGAACTCAAGGACAAAGATGTTTCTTGAATCTGTGATTGGGAAATTTTCCTGAAATACTCTATAAAGACCTTCGTTCATTCTGTTTTCAGGAGTTGTTTCTAATTGAAAGAACTCATGAAAAGACTTCAATTGAATTTCCAAAAGGTCAGGGTAAGACGATGCGAGTTTAATTTTACCGAAATCAACTCTCATCGGAGCTTTTGCAACATTGGTTTTTGCCATGAAAAAAATGTTTTTTTTAGCTAAGCAATGAAGGCAACTATATAAGTGCCTCGAGAAATTGTGATGTTATAAAAAAGCAAATGCATTGTTATAACAACCATCGAAAGTGTATCTTTTTACAACTTTCGTAAACACAGGAATAGGCTTAACCAGTAAGTATTACTGGTTAAGCCTAAAATTCGAGTATTTGTCTAGTTTACTGATATCCTTAAAGCGTTTGGATGAATCGAATTACTTAAGTTCGACAGATGCACCAGCACCTTCCAATTCTGCTTTAATTTTCTCAGCTTCGTCTTTGTCTACACCTTCCTTAATAGGAGCTGGTGCGCCATCAACTAACTCTTTTGCCTCTTTCAAGCCTACGCCTAATAGAGTTTTAACTGCTTTTACTACTTGTAATTTAGCAGCACCTGCAGAAGTCAACATGACAGTGAATTCAGTTTGTTCAGCACCACCAGCGTCACCGCCGCCGCCACCACCAGCTGGGCCAGCAACTACAGCTGCAGCAGCAGGTTCAATACCGTACTCTTCTTTCATGATATCAGCTAATTCGCTTACTTCTTTTACTGTAAGGTTTACCAACTGATCAGCGATTGTTTTTAAATCCGCCATTTTATTCTTAAATTTTAATTGTTAACAAATAAGTGTGTATAAAGTTAACTTGGAAGCCGTATTTATTCGCCTTTACTTTCCAAAGCTTTAAGCAATCCACCGATCGTATTTTGACCTGATTGAAGTGCTCCAAGAACTGTTTTCATTGGTGACTGTAACAACATGATTACATCGCCCAATAATTCTTCTTTGGATTTCAGACTTGATAATCCTAGAACTGCCTCATCACCCATAAAAACATCTGAGTCGATGTAAGCCGCTTTTAAAATTGGTCTTTCTTTGTCTTTACCTCTGAATTCTTTTACCAATTTAGCTGGTATTGCAGCTTGATCTGAGAACATTAATGCTGTAGGACCTTTTAGTGCATCGTATAAACTTTTAAGACCTTTATCGTCTTCAAGTTTTTCGATGGCTTTCATAACCAACTTGTTTTTGACAACTTTCATTTCAACTTCTTTCTCGTAGCATTTTCTACGAAGATCGTTGACATCTGCCACGGTCATAGAAGAAGCGTCAGCTAAATAGATGTACTGACTGTTGGTTAATTTATCTGCTAAGGCGTCGATTTGCGCCGTTTTTTCTAATTTATTCATAATTCGAAAATTTAAAAAACCTTACTTAAAGTTTGATTGATTTAGGTTCAACCTTAATTCCTGGACTCATTGTACTTGCTACGGTAATTGATTTTACGTAGGTACCTTTTGCTGAAGAAGGCTTCATCTTGATGATGGTTCCTAACACTTCATTTGCATTGTCAGTCAACTTATCAGCGGTAAAACTAACTCTACCGACAGATGAGTGAATGATTCCGAATTTGTCAACTCTAAAAGAAATTTTACCACCTTTTACATCCTTAACAGCTGCACCAACATCATTGGTAACAGTACCTGTTTTTGGATTAGGCATCAAACCTCTAGGTCCTAGGATTCTACCGATTCTACCAATTTTAGCCATTACTGAAGGCATTGCGACAATTACGTCAACATCTGTCCAACCGCCTTGAATTTTTTGGATAAATTCGTCTAACCCAACATGGTCAGCACCAGCTTCTTTAGCTTCTGCTTCTTTGTCAGGCGTACATAGTACAAGAACTGATTTAGATTTTCCAGTACCATGTGGTAAAGATACGGTACCTCTAAGTGCCTGGTCGGCTTTTTTAGGATCGATTCCTAAACGAATGTGAACATCTACAGAAGCGTCAAATTTTGTAGTATTTACATCTTTGACAAGTGCCATAGCATCGTTAAGCTGGTAAAGCTTATCTACATCTACTTTGGCTTCTGCAGCTTTTCTTTTTTTGGAAAGTTTTGCCATTTTTCAAATTTTTTAGGTACAAGCGTTCATGACAGTATCGTCATCAACTCCCTGTTATAAAGTAAGTGTGTTGTTCTCTAAATTATTTCCTACCTAGGCTTCCCAAGGTGGAGTTCCCTTGATTGTGATACCTACACTACGTGCTGTACCTGCAATCATTTTCATCGCTGAATCTAATTTCGGCGCGTTCAAATCAGACATCTTATCTTCAGCAATTGCTTTGATTTGATCCCAAGTTACTGAGCCTACTTTTTGTCTGTTAGATTCTGGACTTCCTTTCTTCAATTTTGCAGCAGCCAAAAGCTGAACTGAAGCTGGAGTCGTTTTGATGATGAAGTCAAAAGATTTGTCAGAGTAAACCGTAATTACAACTGGTACTACTTGACCTTTTTTGTCTTCTGTTTTAGCATTGAAACGCTTACAAAACTCCATGATGTTCACACCTTTCGCACCAAGTGCAGGTCCTACTGGTGGTGCTGGGTTTGCTGCTCCACCTCTAACTTGAAGTTTTATAAAAGTATCTACTGTCTTTGCCATTTTGAGTAAGTTTATATTTTCATTTCATCACCAAAATGTGATGTCTTGTTATGTTTTCGGAAACCAGTTGATGATGCGAGGCGCTTCGATCAGCTAATTGATCCTAGTATGTTATGATTGTTTTTCAACTTGCATGAAGTTCAACTCTACTTCTGTTCCACGACCGAAAATCTTTACGATTACTTTCAGTTTCTTCTTCTCTTCGTTGACTTCTTGAATATCTCCTACGAATTCGCTGAAAGGACCATCGATAATTTTCACTGTTTCTCCAACAATGAATGGTTCGATCAATGCTTCTCCTACATCTTGAGAATCATCCACTTTACCTAACATTCTGTTTGCTTCAGACTGTTGCATAGGTATCGGGTTGGTTCTACCGAGAAAATGAATTACGTTTGGAATGTTAGCAATAGCAGTAATCATTTCACCTTTGAACTGACCGTTGACTGCCTCTACTAAAATGTACCCAGGTAAAATATTTCTTTCCGAAATTACTTTTTTACCGTTACGGATTTTGTATACTTTTTCGGTTGGTACCAGTACTTGTGTAATGGTTTCTTTCCAACCTGATCTTAGAATTTCAAGATCTATTCTTTCTTTAATTTTTCTTTCCTTCCCACTAATTACACGAAGGGAATACCAACGTTTATTAGAGACTGGTTTTTTTACTTTTGGAGGAACTGCAACTGCTGCTGCACCTTCAACTGGTGTTTCACTTGTTGTTGTGTCGGCGTTTTCATTTTCCGTTGCAGCTGTTTCTGCAGTTTCGTTGTTAGCATTTTCTGCTTCAGCAGCAACTTCTTCTTTCGTTTCACCTTCTTCATCTCCTTCAAAAGTCAATTCAATTGTTTCTTCTTCCTCGACGTTGTCCACTTGCTCCTCGTTAACAGGTGCATCATTTTCACTGTTTTCGTTAGAATTTTGAGTTTCCATTTCTGGGTTCTCTGTATTCTTTTCTTCTTCAGGTATGTTGTGTTCGTCAGTCATTGAGGTACAGCTTTACGATTATCCGTTAATTCCGTAAATAGAAGTTAGGACGAATTTGGATACCAAATCCATCAAAAAGATGATCAAAGAGATAATTACAGTTGCAACTAAAACCAAACGAGTGTTGCTCAAAAGGCTAGGCCAAGTTGGCCAAGTTACTTTGGTCATCAATTCGTTGTAGCTCTCGACGATGTATAATTTTACTCTATCCATTGCTTTCTTATTTTGCACGGGCACTAGGATTCGAACCCAGATCAAAGGTTTTGGAGACCTCTATTCTACCATTGAACTATGCCCGTAAACTTGAAGGTATTTTTTCAAAATTATGTTTGCATCAAACTGGTAATTAATAGAAATACCCTAATTTTTTTATAGCGAAAAAGGAATTTCAAATACCAGACAAAAATTTGGTACTTAAAATTCCTTATTTCTATAACTATATCTATAGTTAGTGATTGATTAGAAAACTAAAATTAATGATTACTCAATAATTTCAGTCACCTGACCTGCACCAACGGTTCTACCACCTTCTCTAATCGCGAAACGAAGACCTTTGTCCATTGCGATTGAGTTGATCAAGCTTACTTCAAGTGATACGTTATCACCAGGCATTACCATTTCAACGCCATCAGGTAATTTGACATCACCCGTTACGTCAGTGGTACGGAAGTAAAATTGAGGACGGTATCCATTGAAGAATGGTGTGTGACGACCACCTTCATCTTTTCCAAGAACGTAAATTTCGCACTTGAATTTTTTGTGCGGAGTTACAGAACCCGGTGCACAAATAACCATACCTCTCTTAATCATTTCTTTGTCAATTCCACGAAGTAAAAGACCAGCGTTGTCACCAGCTTCACCTCTTGTTAATATCTTACGGAACATCTCAACACCAGTAATAGTTGAAGTTAAAGGCTTCTCACCTTCTTTCATCATACCGATGATTTCAACGTTGTCACCACTATTGATAACACCACGCTCGATACGACCAGTTGCAACAGTTCCACGACCTGTGATTGAGAATACATCCTCAACAGGCATTAGGAAAGGCTTGTCAACCAAACGTACAGGTTCTGGAATTTCTTTATCAACTGCAGCCATCAATTCCTTGATTGCAGCAACTGCACCAGCATCACCTTCTAAAGCTTTAAGAGCAGAACCTTTAATAATTGCTCCATTGTCACCATCAAACTCATATTGAGTCAATAGTTCTCTTACTTCCATTTCTACTAATTCCAACATTTCTTCATCATCTACAAGGTCAACCTTGTTCATGAATACAACAATGTTAGGTACACCTACCTGACGAGCAAGTAAGATGTGTTCACGAGTCTGAGGCATAGGACCATCAGTCGCAGCAACAACTAAAATCGCACCGTCCATTTGGGCAGCACCTGTTACCATGTTTTTTACATAATCCGCGTGTCCAGGACAATCTACGTGTGCGTAGTGACGGTTAGCCGTTTCATACTCTACGTGAGCAGTATTAATAGTAATACCTCTCTCTCTTTCCTCAGGAGCAGCATCAATGGTATCATACCCTTTTGCTTCTGCTAACCCGTCTCCTGCAAGTACAGTTGTAATGGCCGCAGTCAAAGTAGTTTTACCGTGGTCTACGTGACCTATCGTCCCAACGTTGAGATGCGGTTTATTTCTTTCGAAAGTTTCTTTTGCCATCGGTCAAAAATTTTCTATAAAATGTTAATGAATAAAAATAATTTCTAAGTAATTGTTTGTAGAGCCAATGCGGGGAATTGAACCCCGGACCCCTTCCTTACCATGGAAGTGCTCTACCCCTGAGCTACATTGGCTTTTGTTTTTCTCAAAAACTATGAGCTACTTGTAGAGCGAATGAAGGAAATTAATTTTCCTTCCAATCCCATTATAAAGGGACTACTCTACACCTGAATATGTTGGTTTACTAAAAAATCAACAATGCAGGCTAAAAAATTGAGCGAGCGATGAGGTTCGAACTCACGACCCTCAGGTTGGAAACCTGATGCTCTACCAGCTGAGCTACGCTCGCTTAATGCGTTTGACTATTTCAAATAAAACCTAGTGTGGGGGTGATAGGATTCGAACCTATTCAGACGAATCACTGGATTTACAGTCCAGCCCGGCTCTCCAACTCCGGCGCACCCCCTCTGGTTTTTCGTTAAAATAGAGCCGATGGAGGGACTCGAACCCACGACCTGCTGATTACAAATCAGCTGCTCTAGCCAGCTGAGCTACATCGGCGAAAAATAAAAGTGACGATTTTTCATTTTGAATAGAAAAACACGTCTAACTATTTTTAGATTTCAATCTTTCAAATTAAGTTTTGAGACACCTTTGTCCAAAACGAATGCAAAGATAACTTTTTTAATAAGAAATGGAAACCTTTTTTTAACTTTTTTATTGAATAAATTGATTGGGTATAAGCCACTGATTATGAACGGACTATACAGATAGAAGTTATATTAATCTTATGAAAGATTTTAAAGGAAATTGAATGGGTAGCAATTGACAAAAAAAGAGACCGTTTTGGATTAAAACGACCTCTTTTTTTTAGAGCTAGCTATGTAGTAGACAATAAGTGCAAAGTAATTTGGAAGTTAGATAAAGGTCTATTTTACAAATTACTTTATCAAAATAATTACATAGCTCTTCTTCTTTCTTTGTATTTGATAAGTTGTCTTCTAGCATTGAGATAAGCCCCTTCAGTAGCGGATTCAAATCTACTGCTAGATTCTTTTACAAACACAACGGATCCTGGGATTTTGATTTTAAGTTCAACAACCTTGTCTTTAATCTGTCCGGAGTTTTCTAGCCTCATAATAACATCAACGTCCAGAATTTGGTCGAAATACTTTCCAAGTTTGGTGAGCTTGGTTTGAATAAAGTTTACCAATTTTTTGTCAGCAGTGAAGTGTAATGATTGAATGTGTAATTTCATGAAATTTAGTTTTTACTGGTTTAACAAAAATAGTTTGGTAGCATTTTTACATAAGCGATAATTTTAGTTGGTTAATAATTTAATTATAATCTAGATCTCAAAAGAACTTTTAAGAAAATTGTCAAAATGTTTTATAAGTCATTTTCTGCTCATGCTATCTAGCATTATAATTTTTATTTTTAAATTTATTCTTTGTCCTCGCCGGACAGGCAATACTTTTTCCTTAGATGAAAAAGTATTCAAAAAATCAAGTCGATTTAAATGCTATGCGAAGAACGCCGCTCCCGCTGCCCACCATAAATCGACAGGCCTCCCGCAACTTCTCTTTTCATTAAACAATGGTCATGAAATTTAAACCAACTATTAATTCCAAGTTGGAGTATAATATCCAAATATTTATCGCAAATCATCATCAGTTTTCAGTTTTCGATTTTGGATGCGCTTGATGATATATCTTTTTTAATTGTTCGATTGAATTGTGCATATACACTTGCGTTGATGCTAGACTGGAATGTCCCATCAATTCTTTAATCGCATTTAAATCAGCACCATTGTCTGATAAATGTGTTGCAAAACTATGTCTTAATACGTGTGGACCTTTTTGATCCTCGGTGGTTACCAAAGACAAATATTTCTTGACCAAGTTGTAAACAAATTTTGGATAAAGTGGTTGCCCATTATTAGTTACGAACAATGAACCATTTACGTCTGGCAGAAATTCAGAATTTCTTAGTTGGATATAATTTTCAAGCATAGATGTTAGTCTATGATTAAACGGAACTATTCTTTGCTTGTTGCCTTTTCCATTGACAATCAGCTGTTCTAGCTCAAAATTAACATCTGATAATTTTAACTTAATTAACTCGGCTTTTCTGATTCCGGTCTGATATAACAGTTCCAAAATCATTTTAGCCCGTACGCCATCAAAGTCATCAGTAAATTCGATGTCATCAAATAAGCGGCTTAAACTATCCTTTTTTATAACAACAGGTAGCCGTTTTCCAGTTTTTGGAGCGATGATATTGGTCATTGGACTTTTGTCAATGATATTTCTTTTCTCCAAAAATTTGAAATAGGATTTTAATGCAGACAG
Organism: uncultured Saprospiraceae bacterium; assembly: GCA_937928575.1. GTDB lineage: Bacteria > Bacteroidota > Bacteroidia > Chitinophagales > Saprospiraceae > CALDGQ01. The sequence goes on from CALFWW010000006.1 coordinate 33,093, forward strand.
TTTTCGATTGGCAGAACGTGGGCTGACTTTTTGCTCCATCAACTCAACAATCCAAGAGCGAATGAATTCAGACTTTACAACCTTTGGCAAGTTGATGTTATACTGTTCATCTAAAAACCCAGCGAATTGATTGAGATCGTTTTGGTAGGCAGTAATAGTATGTGAAGCGTATCTTTTTTCTTTAGAAAGGTATTCTATAAAAAGATTAATCTTCATATGATATTATTGCAAGTATAGTTAATTGAAAGCCCCCTATAAAGGGACATCTCAATTTACCAATAATATCAGAAAAAGAGAGAGATTAAGTGTTAAACTTAATCTTGATCTCCGTATTTTTCTTGCTTGTAGATAGCTTTTAGTACTTCTGCTCTACGTTTTACTGAAGGTTTTACAAAGTGCTTTCTTTTTCTAAGCTCTTTGATTACACCAGCACGATCAACTTTACGCTTGTATTTTTTAAGCGCTCTGTCAATTGATTCGCTATCTTTAACATCAATAATAATCATAAAAATGGTTTTATTTTTTTAAGAGTCGCAAAGGTAACTAGTTTTCACGAGTCAAGCAAAGAGAATGTCTCTTTATTATTTATTGTTGCAGAATTAACAGGGAATGTTCTTATTTCGTTTCAAAACGGGGATGTTTACCCACAAAAATTGCAATCTTGACAATTGAATTTTTAATTATATCGAATGAAAAAGGAAAAAAAGGATAAACATTTCATCAAAAAACCAATTTATGAAGGTGGTTTGACTGCAATGAGATCATTTATCAGAAAAAATATGAAGTATCCGAAAGCCGCTCTAAAGGAGAAGATTGAGGGGACTGTTTTCGTAAAATACACGATCGATCACAAGGGTAAAGTTATTGCTTCAAAAGTAGTTGCTAGTCTTGGTTATGGTTGCGATGAGGAGGCTAAAAGATTGGTTTCTCTTTTTAAATTTCAGGTGCCTAAGATGCGGAAAATGCGGATTCAATATCATAAGTCGATTCAAATACATTTTCGGTTACCAAAACCTAAGGAGCAGGTGAAGACTGAAATGAAGATTTCTTACACTACTTCCACGAAGAAAATTGTAAAGAAGAAGGATGATGGTAAGGATGATGGTGGAGGTAGTTACAATTACACAATTACTTACTAACAGCAAGTACACGTTTTAGGTATTTCGCGGAGAGGCCGTTGATATAATACATAGATCTTCATGCGATAAGTATTTAAAAGAAGATTTCTATTCGCTGATATGTCGAATTTCAATGGGCTGTGTATCATTTATATCCAACAATGCATTTACAATTTTAGCGTATTTATATCGAGATAATTGATTGACTTGGATATCAGCAGCTTCAATTTTGTTGGTTTTTAAAAGTAAAGCTCGTTTGGTTCCTTTCAGAAGTGGTAGTCTTGGAGTGACCCATTTTTTCCCATCAAAGAAAATAATATTGGCGTAAGAGGTGTCTGTGATCAGGCCATTTTTGACAATCAAGACATCATCGCAGTTTGCTTTTTTAGTATACAATTCATTTAACTGATTTCGATTGGTCCACTTGTAAGTATAGTCAATCGTATCTTCTTGAATAATTTTGAGCGACTCAATTTTTCGGATATGATACGGTTGAAAATGGATAGATATAAGATCGCTCTCGTAAATAACTTTGCATTTGTGAAGTTGAGGACCTAGAGATTTTGGGATGTACAACTTAGCCTTTAAATCCAGATTTTCTTTGCAACTAAATAATGCTTTTCTGGTCGCATTCATTCTTGCATGATGAAATTCAAGATTGAAAAACTGCCCATCTTTTACTTTTATGGTTTCAAATAATGGGGACATAAATTTTATCGATTAATTCTTGATATTCAGCTTTAGCATCCGATTGAAAAGTGAGTCCTCCCCCACTTTTGAAATACAATTGATCCCCTTGTTTTTCTATAAAACGAATCATCACTCCACAATCCAAATCATGTCCATCATAAAATCCAAAAACACCTGTGTAAAATCCTCTATCGTACGTTTCGATCTCATTGATAATTTCTATTGTTTTTTTCTTGGGAGCACCCGTCACAGATCCGGCTGGCAACATCGAAAATAAAATCGTTCCCAACTTTTCATGATAATCATTTTCTAAGGCGCCACTTATTTTGGAACTCACTTGTAATAAGTTTTTATTACTGGTTTTCAACTCATCTATGTAACGGAATTTTTCAACGCGCACTTTCTTAGCATAAATACTCATGTCATTTCGAATCAAATCAACGATTGTAGCATGTTCTGCCATTTCTTTTTGATTGTCCAACAATATATTTTCAGCATCCTTCAAATCCGCATCTATTGTACCTTTCATTGGAAAAGAAGAGATGATTCCATTTTTTATTTGAACGAAAATTTCCGGCGAAAAAACAACGAATTCATCTCCATACAACAACTTGTATTTAGCATTGCTTCGATAAAATATTTCCTTTAATGTGAGATTGATTTCGATGGGAGAATTTGCAGTATAATTCAATAAATATGAATTCCCAAAATTGATATTTGCAATTGCCTTGTTATATCCCTTTTCCCATTTTTCAAATGAAATAGGACGCTTCTTTAGCTTTACTTTTTTCTTTTCAAATTTCTGAAATGGATAATTACGAATGCCATTCACATCAAAAAGAATGGGTTGATTTCCAAGCTCCGCAATATCAAAAACCTCTGGCTGTTCCATCGCATAATCGACCATGAAGAAAAAAGGAATCCGCTCCTTGCCCAAACGATTCATTTTCTCAATCGCCAAAATCAACTTTGTATTTTTAGTTTTCATTATTGTAATGCTCTCAAGTACATTTGAATGGTATTGTGCATTCCGAAGTACAATGAATCTGAGATCAAAGCATGTCCGATAGATACCTCCAATAAATCAACCACTTCTTTTTGATAAAACTCCAAATTATCGAGATTCAAGTCATGCCCTGCATTTAATCCTATTTCCATTTCTTTGGCCAATTCACTGACCATCCGATGAGCTGCCACTGCTTTTTCAGGATCTTTTTCATATTGATTAGCAAAGTGTCCGGTATATAATTCAATGCGATCAGTACCACATTTTTTTGCACCTTCTAACATTGCTTTTTCAGGATTCAAAAAAATCGAAACACGAATTCCAGCATCTTGAAAATCACCAATTATTTTTTTCAAATGCTCCTCATTTTTAATCGTATCCCAACCGGTATCTGACGTTAAAACATCTGGTGCATCTGGTACTAAAGTTACTTGATGTGGTTTATGATCCATCACGAGTTTTATAAAATCAGGAATTGGATTTCCTTCAATATTGAATTCAGTTTGCACCACTTCTTTCAATTTTGGAATGTCGTCGTAGCGGACATGACGTTGATCCGGACGAGGATGCACAGTAATACCTTGCGCACCAAATCGTTCGCAATCTTTTGCTACTTCTACGAGATCTGGGAGATTGGCGCCTCTTGAATTTCGAATCAAAGCGACCTTATTGATATTTACGCTTAATCTTGTCATTTACTAAAAATTTCATTTTGAATGAATGCAGTATAAACCGTTTAAATTTTTTTGTTTGCCTGAATTATTTTGAACCATCAAAGACATAAAAGTTCATAAAAGGAGCACTTACCAGAACGAGAAGTTGGGCGTACATCATATAACATCCATTTTGGTATCCTCAATTGGCGCAAATTTAGTAAAATTACGTGATGGAAAACGGCATGCCACCTATTGACGAACAACCTTTACGTTCTTTTGACGAACCAGAATTGGAAAGGGAACCACCTTTTATGGTTAAAATAGGTTTTTTATTGCTATGCATTTCCTTAGGTGCAATGGTTGGAGCAGCGATAATGTTGGGTTTGGGTCACCTATGGGATTTTGATTTAGCAGCCATGTTATACGAAGAAAGCACTTATGATACTGCAAGTGGACGAAATAAAATTCGAGGTACTTTGTTGGTCAATCATTTAACGACTTTTGTCATTCCACCACTTATTTTTTGCTGGTTTTTTTATCGGTCAAATTGGGGAGAATATTTGAAACTAAAAGTAGGACCCGACTCCATTAATATTTTAGTAGGTTCGTTGTTTATGTTTGCGGTGATGCCCGTTGCACAATTAGCGATGTGGTTGAATAAAAAAATTCCGTTACCTGAGTGGATGCATATGATGGAAGAACAAAATTCAGCATTGGTTGCTAACATGCTACAAGCGGATTCCACTTACGAACTCTTCTTTAATCTTCTTGTAGTTGCCGTCTTACCAGCGATCGGAGAGGAAATTTTATTTAGAGGAGTGATTCAAGAACAGATTGAGCGAAAAATAAAAAACGGAGTCGTTGCGGTATGGATTGCTGCTGCGATTTTCTCTGCCGTGCACATGCAGTTTGAAGGTTTTTTAGCGAGACTTGTTTTAGGAGCCGCATTGGGATATTTATTTTATTGGGCCAAGAATTTATGGGTTCCAATTATTGCTCATTTTTTGAATAATGGATTGCAGGTTGTTGCTGCCCATTTTTTTATGGAAGATCTGGAAGGATTGCAAGAACAAGCATCGGATCAATCACCCGTAGCTGCTGGGATCATTGGGTGCATTATTGTTTATTTCCTTGGCAAGTATCTTTGGAATTACAATAAAAATAGATTGTATCCATAATGTTATAAAACAACTTTAAAAACAATATGAGTGGACTAGCACAACGCGTTGTAACAGCGTTCTTTTTTGTTGCGGTAATGGTTGGAGGAATATATGGTGGTCAAATTACATTTGCATTACTATTTGCACTCATTGCAATCATGTGTTTGTGGGAATTCCTAAATCTCACGTTGCCTAAAAATACGACCAGAAAAATAATTGGAGTCCTGATAGGATTATTTCCATTTGTAACGGTTGCACTATTGAAATTAGAGTTGATGCCAAATCCAGGAAAACATATTTTACACTGCTCCTTATTGCTGTTACCACTGGTATTTTTGATATTCATCTATGAGCTATTTACCAAATCAGAAAAGCCATTTTCAAATCTCGGAATGTTAGTGTTAAGTGTCGTGTACATAGGACTCCCAATTGCTAGTATCAATTTTATTGCTTATGAAAGTGGCAGCTACAATCCGAATATCTTGATGGGTATTTTGCTGCTTACCTGGACCAATGATACCTTTGCTTATTTTGTCGGTTCCAAATTGGGAAGAACAAAATTATTAGAAAGAATTTCACCGAAAAAAACTTGGGAAGGAACGATGGGCGGTGCCGTTGGAACGATTGGATTGGGTGTCATTTTGAGTTACGTTTTTCCTGAAGTCGCACTTTTCAAATGGATTGGATTGGCCATCATTGCATTTATCTTTGGCGGTATTGGTGACTTGATTGAATCGATGCTGAAAAGAAGTTTAGGAGTGAAAGATACGGGGACGATTTTGCCTGGTCATGGTGGCTTTTTAGATCGCTTTGATGCCTTTATATTTATGTTACCGTTTGCTACTGCTTACTTATTATGGTTTAGCTATTAGGTAGAAAATCTCAATAATTTTGTAGAAATCCTTAAAATATTCACAGAAACTACATCATTTCAAAAAACATTGGTCGCGCTATTTTTCTTATTTTTGCGACTTCATTTTGACATAAAACAAACCAAATGATTTTACATAAAGAAGGGTATAAAACGATGACTCTGGTCACCATTTTTTTAGTGGTGTTAAATCTTATTGTTGCGAATTATCTGGCCTTCGCATTCTGGCCTCATCTTATTTTTTCTATCATCTTTTTTCTTGCTATCCTTAGTTTTTTTAGAAATCCGGATCGAACACTTAAATCTCCTAATAATAAATTGGTCTATGCACCTGCAGATGGAAAAATTGTGGTGATTGAAGAGACTTTAGAGTCGGAATATTTCAATGATAAAAGAAAGCAAGTTTCTATTTTCATGTCTCCTGCGAATGTACATGTCAACAGAAATCCAATTAGTGGTGTCGTCAATTATTTCAAATATCATCCTGGTAAATACCTTGTTGCATGGCATCCAAAATCTTCTACTGAAAACGAAAGAACTACAACTGTTATTGATAGCGGTAAGGAAGAAATACTGATGCGTCAAATTGCTGGTGCACTGGCAAAACGTATTGTAAATTATGTCGACAAAGGAGTCAACGTAGTCCAAGGTGCCGATATGGGTTTTATTAAATTTGGATCGCGTGTAGATTTGTTTTTGCCTTTAGATGCGAAGATCTTGGTGAAGCACGATCAAAAGGTGAAAGGGAATCGGACCGTCATTGCGGAGTTGAGCTGATTTTAAGATTGGACGATGAACGGTTGACGGTAGCACGATTGATGGTGAACGGTAGCACCGAGGAATACGCGAGCGTCTGCGCTCCTTGGCTGCTAATGTCATGGAAATAGGCTTCATATTGTTACAATTTATTCTGAATTATGCAATATACGCTTGTCATTCTGAGTATAGGCGCTATACTCAGAATGACAAGAGGTTAATTTAATATTATTCTGATAAAAATTGGATTACTCTAAATTTTAACTGTCGAAAATCCTTATTTCCATGACATTGCCTCGCGCGCTACCGTTCACCGTAAACCGCCCCTACTCCCTCACCAACTTATCAAACTCCTCAAAAATATCACGTCCTTGTTTTTCACTGAGGTAAGAAAATTTCCCTTTTTTATTCACGATGTAATAGGCAGGAATCGAACCAATATCATACAACCTTTTCATGTCGTCAATATTAGTAGCCAGACAATTGGTACCGAGGATATTTTCTTTAGCCATTGAATTTCTCCATTTATCTTGGGTATCATCAATTGACACATTCAGCAGCACAACTCCATTTTGCTCGAGCTGTTTTCGGATGTCTTGAGATTTTCTAAAACCTTGCAAACAAGGTTTGCACCAACTCGCCCAAAAACTAATATACACAACCCTACCTTTATAATCTGAAAGCTTGACTTTCCTGCCATTGTCCATGAGCACTTCAAAGTCAGGTGCTTCTGCTTCTGGCATAAATTGCAATTCTCCTTCCAATCCATCAATCACCATTTGCGTAAATTGTGGATACGGATTTACATTTTTAAAATTTTCAAAACGATCGATTGCAAAGTTGGCATTATTAGATTTCTGATAGACGTTAACCATCATCAATGCTTGCATAAAGTACTTGGCTTTTCCTGTAAATTGTTTGGAAATATTTTCATAAATCAGGGTCTTGTCAGGATTTTCAAAATCTGTACTTATATTGTTATGTAATAAAATCGCTGTTAAATAATTAACTACATCTGGATGTTTGGTATCCAAATTATTTTTCACAGAAAATCCTTGACCTGCATGCAAAACTTTTTTTAATTTTTTAGCATATAGCTCGTAACCCAATCGTTCTGTTTCTGCAACATACTCGATTTTTTTGAGGTAGAAATCACTCAACATTTTTGAAATTGGTGCGTTGATAAGCGATTGCCTGGCATTATTTTCCCAATCATTAATCGATGTGAAATAGGATGATTGATCTAGGGTTTTTACTTTTTGTGCAATAGCTGCATCAAATTCAACATTAAAATAACGTGACTTGTAAATAGCTTTTTTGTCAGTGCTTCGAGTCCGATTATAGCTCGCAATGTAATTGTTATTTTCATTCCCTTTTCCTTCGAATTGAAGCGTTTCATTCAGTCTAGTCGCATCAAATTTCATTTTCACGTCATCTCCTTTTTCTACATACAACTCTAGCTCTTTTTTATCATAAATAAATTTCACAAATTGATCCTGATCGATGTCAAATGAAAAGACAACTTCATTGGTTGGACGCAATTTTAATTTAAAAAATTTTGACTCCACATCACCTGATTTTTGATAGACACAAGTGATAAATTGATCAGTAGGATTTTCAATAATGACGTTGTAATAAGTACTTTGAGCAGCAACAAAAAATGGGGTTATTAAACATAAAAAAAAGAGTACATTTTTCATTCTTTGTAAATTTTAAAAGTCTATTAATTGGCATTCATTTAATACAACACCATCTTCAATTAAATTACTCATATTCATTCAATTACGACACTGATACTTCTTTAGTATTCATCCATTTTTGAACCATAAAAACAACGACTCCTCCTAATAATATTTTGAAAATAGCTCCAGGAATAAATGGGTACAAACCATACTCCAATGCCTTCTCAAATCCGTACATAAAGGTGAGTTGTAAAAGTCCGAAAAACAAGATCACAATCGTTCCAATCGTCATAACGGCAACACATTGTAATAAATTCTTGTTCCAACCTTTTTCGTTTAGCATTCCAACGACAAAAGCAGCGAAAATAAATCCGTATAAATACCCTCCACTTCCACTTGCTAGGGTTGCAAATCCACTAGCTCCATCCGCAAAAATGGGTAAGCCAAGTCCACCAATGAGAATGTATAAAATCATACAAAGGGTACCCCATTTTTTTCCAAGTAAATAACCAATAACTAAAACAGCAAAACTCTGCCCACTGATAGGAATCTCATTATTGTTGATGGGGACAGCAATATCAACTTGCGCAGCAACGCTTAAAAATATAAGAGCGAAAATTAATAGGAATGGTTGCTTCATGGTAGGATTTTTTAGACCGCAATTTTATTGCTTTTGAGACCGCAATATCGCTACGCTTATTGCTTTTAGACCGCCTTCGACTTTAAAGACCCGCTTCGCTGTAAGACCGCTGGCGCTTTAAGACTGCTTCTCGTGGAATTTAACTTTATCATTTCTTTTATACTTCCCGTTAGGCAAGTTCAAATTGAAAGAGAAGGTTAAATTTCACGGCAATCAGTCTTAAAGCAAAGCGGTCTAATAGCTCCAAGCGAAGTGAGGAACGGTCTTAAAGCCGAAGGCGGTCTTAAGCAATAGCGGTCTATTTAGTTCTCCTCAGTATCCCCCTCCTCCGCAGCTACCTGTTTTTTCTCTGCCTTCATCTGCGGGAAGAACAACACTTCCTGAATCGAAGTTTGGTTGGTCATCATCATGGTCAAACGATCGATACCGATTCCCAAACCAGAAGTTGGTGGCATTCCATACTCCATAGCACGTAAAAAATCTTCATCTAAAACCATTGCTTCATCATCTCCTCGTTCTGCCAATTTTAGTTGATCTTCAAAACGTTCGCGTTGATCGATTGGATCATTTAACTCGGTGTACGCGTTGGCAATTTCTTTTCCATTGACAAATAATTCAAAGCGCTCTACTAGACCTTCTTTGGAGCGATGCTTCTTGGCCAATGGGGTCATTTCGATTGGATAATCTGTCAAGAAGGTAGGTTGAATCAAGTGCCCTTCTACTTTCGCACCGAAAATTTCATCCACCAATTTCCCTTTACCCATGGATGCATCTACTTCAATATGAAAATCTTTACACACTTTTCTCAGTGCTTCCTCATCCATTTCAGAAACGTCAATTCCAGCATATTCTTTGATAGAATCGTACATCGAAATTCTACGGTAAGGTGCTTTATATTCTATTTCCTGCTCTCCGTACTTTACTTTTGATGAACCCGTCACTGCGATTGCAATTTCTTCTAACAATTCTTCTACCATCTCCATCATCCAGATGTAATCTTTGTAAGCGACATAGATTTCCATAGCGGTGAATTCAGGATTGTGGGTTCTATCCATTCCTTCATTTCTGAACATTTTTCCGAATTCGTAGACCCCATCAAAACCACCGACTATCAAACGTTTTAAGTACAACTCATTTGCAATTCTCAGATACAATGGCATGTCCAATGTATTGTGATGCGTGGTAAACGGACGTGCAGCAGCACCTCCGTGAATTGGTTGCAAAATTGGTGTCTCCACCTCAATCCAACCTTGCTTGTTGAAGTAATTGCGCATTGTTGTCATCAACATATTTCTTTTCAGAAAAATCTCTTTGACATCCGGATTGACCGTTAAGTCAACATAACGTTGACGGTAACGTTGTTCTGGATCTGTGAAGGCATCATAAACTTTTCCATCTGCATCTGTTTTTACAATTGGAAGCGGACGTACGGACTTACTTAGGAAAACAAATTCATTGGCACGGATACTTGTTTGTCCAGTCTTCGTGACAAATACATCTCCCTTTATTCCGATGTAATCACCGATGTCCAACAGTTTTTTAAAAACATCATTGTACAAAGTTTTGTCTTCATCTGGTGCAATCGTATCTCGTGCGATGTACACTTGAATACGTCCACTAGAATCTTGCAACTCCGCAAAAGAAGCTTTCCCCATGATTCGTTTATTCATCAATCGGCCTGCGACACTGATTCCTTGATAGTTTTTCTTTTCATCGTCATAATTTGCAACGATATCTTTGGCCAAATCTGTTACTACAAATTGAGCTGCTGGGTAAGGATCAACTCCTAATTCCCTCATTTTTGCGAGTGCTTCGCGACGCACTATTTCTTGTTCTGACAATTGCATAATTAGCTTTCTATGTTAGTATTTGAATAAAAATTATTGATAATAAGTTCAATATTCTGAAAAGTATGTAAAAATAAAATTAATTCGGGGTATATACTAATATCCTAAATTATTGATTATTAGCAATTTAGATGTTAACACCAAATTTGATATGGTTATATTGATATCGGAAAAAACTAATCACTAGTTAATGGGGTTCATTAAGGAATATATTTCCATTATTCTGTAACTTAGTGAGAGAGTAAAAGGCGCTTTTCCCAAACCCTTACTAACCTAGAACAAATGCAAAGATTTACATTGAAAAAGTACTTTAGTTACAACTTATTTCTCATAAATTTTCCATTGATAATACTGTTTTTTTTGCCCTCTCAACTTTATGGACAATGCCCGGTTACCGATCCTGGATCAGGACTAACACCTGGCCTATACATTAATGAATTTTCTCAAGGCGTAACTGGAGCACAAGAATATATAGAATTAGTTGTTGTTGGCGATAGAACTTGTGAAAACGATTGTATAGATATCACGGGATGGATTGTGGACGATCATAATGGGTGGTTTGCGAATCCTCCTTGTGTTGGGACTGGATGTGGAGGAATGGGAATTGCTGCTGGACATATCAGATTTAACTCAGATCCTCAGTGGCAATGCATACCTTATGGAACGCTGATTGTAATTTACAATGCATGTGATGTAAACCCGTTACTTGTAGATGATCCAACAGATGCTGATGGTGATAATGCTTTTGTCATTGCTCACAGTAATTCATCTTATTTTGAATATGGTGACGCACCTGTTAGTCCAACTGGCAGTTCAATTGGTATCGACACATATGCTGGCTCCAATTATTCGAGTACCTTTCCTAGCTGTAACGGCATCAGCTTTTCAGTTCAAGGTAGAAATGGTGGAGATGCCATTCATTTAGTTGCACCTGGAGACTTATCATCTTCATTTCATTCTCTTACTTATGGACTTGAAAATGCCAGTCCATTCCTTGGCGCTGATCTTTATTTTCCTACTTCTGGTTCCAACACATCTTACTTCAACAATAGTTTTGCAGGAGATCCAAGCAATCAAGGATCATGGACAAATGGTACAGCAAGTTCTAATGAAACCCCCGGTATTGGTAATAATGCTGGTAATACAGATTGGATAAATTCAATGCTAATGGACCCACCACCTTTTGATACGGACTTTATGGAAGATCTAATTGTAGTGGATGAGACATGTGAAGGAGACATGAACGGATCTATAACCATAGATTTTAATATTGGCGGTACTCCTGGTTTGAACTATGAATGGTCTCATGATCCAGGTCTTAACAATGCTTCTGCTACAGGATTATCCGCCGGAGACTACACAGTCACTGTATGTGATGCATTGGGTTGTGACTCTGTTATGATGGCAACAATCAATGCTTCTCCTGTGCCTACTATTAGCCCAGCAGGTCCTTTGGAAGCATGTGATGCTGGTTCTGGTGATGGTATTTTTAATCTAACATCATTAGATCTTACAATATTAGGAGCATCATCTGGAACTGTCAATTGGTGGACTGACCCTGCAGTTTCTATTCCTGCTACTCCTCCATTAGATACTTACAGTTCCAGCACAGGATCCGTTTATGCAAACATAACAGGACCTGCACCAGAAAATTGTGTTTCTAATGTTATAGAAATAAATTTGAATGTAGAAACCTCACCAACAGCCAACAACCAAACCTTTACCAACTGCGAAACACCTGGATCTGGTGGTCTAGCATCTTTCGATCTTACTAGCTTGAATGATGCAGTGACAGGATCCACAGGAATTCCGGTCAGTTGGTGGGCTGATGCAGCTGCAACTAGTAGCCCAATTCCTAATACCACAAATTACAATACCAATGGTGCAACCCCAGTTTATGCAATTTATGAAGGACCAGCTCCAACAAACTGCCCATCCAATATCGCTGAAATAACGCTAAACGTGTTATCAGCACCAACTGCCAATCCAGCAAGTGCAGAAGCTTGCGATGATGGCACAACTAATGAATTCGACCTAACACAATTATCCGCAAGCGTAGGAGGCGGCGCAACAGTTACCTATTATACCGATATGACTGCAATGACTCAAGTGCCAAATGACATGGCTTTTCCTGCAGTCACTGTTCCTGGGATCACAACTGTATATGCAGTAGCTACAAATACAGATGGTTGCGATTCCGAACCTGTGACAATATCATTAGAAATATATGCTGCACCAACAACTTGTGCTGAATCGTTGGATGGATGTGATGATGGTACTGGACAAGGAACTTTTGATTTAACTTTATTAGAAACAACTTCATGTTTTGATGGAAATTCCGTTATCTGGTATGAAGATGCAGCCGGGGGAACGATGGTTACGACTCCATCAGCATACACCACCTCAAATTCAAATGTCTATGCAACCATTACTGAACCTACAAATAATTGTGAATCTGATATATTCCCCGTTGCACTCAATATCGGAACATCACCAACAGCAGTTCCAATTACCATTTCATCCTGCACAGGAGATTTTGAATTAAATGATGCTTGTGATGGAGATGCAACCGCTCCTTGCAATTACAGCGGTTCGATTGATCCTGCTGGAACGAATGATATTACATTTTATGGCTCAATGGCAGATGCGATGAACGGGACGATAATCGATCAATTATCGGACCCATATAACGGAGTTGATGAAGAAATCATTTATGCAAGAGTTGAAGATCCGACTACAGGTTGTTATGATATTGCAGCAATCACACTTACATTAGGAACAGGTCCTTCTGTAAATGATATTACAATATCCTCTTGTAATGGCGATTGGAATCTAACACCAGAATGTGATGGCAATCCTTTTGACCCATGTTTGTATTCTAGTGATATTGACCCTTCAGCCTCTTTTGATTTAACATTCCACTTGAGCCAAACAGATGCTGAAGATGGTATAAATGATTTTACAGACGCTGCTTATCCAGGATCTAATGGAGATATTATTTACGTCAGAGTAGAAGATGCCGCTAGTGGTTGTTTTTCTGTTGCCGAAGTTACCCTTAATTTATTATCAAGTCCAATTGCTCTAAATGTTGATTTAAATTCATGTGACGGAAATTTCATGTTAGACAACACCTGTGATGGAGATCTAACAAATTCTCCATGTGCAGAAATTCTGGGAGGAGGAACTGGAACCACTATTGATTTTTACAACAACTTAACTGACGCTCAAGACCAAATGAGTAATATCAATGGCATTAATTATATAGCATCCGATGGTGATCAAATTTATGTAGTGGTTTCTGAGTCTGGAAATCCTTGCACTTCTATAGCTACGATAACCTTGAATGTTGACACACCTCCTACGGCATTGAATACAACGATTGATGCGTGTGATGATGGTG
>CALFWW010000007.1 GCA_937928575.1 uncultured Saprospiraceae bacterium
AAGATTTCTCCACTAAGGTCGAAATTTAAAACCCGAAAACTTGCTTGATTCTTCGACTCCGTACCGATTTATTATCGGCACTCCGCTCAGAATGACAAGCAGTTTCATAACAATATGAAGCCTATTTCCATGACATTGCCCTGCGGTCGGTCGTCAACGGACAACGGAAAGGCGCCGAAGCCAGCCGAACGGACAACGGACAACGGACAACCTCATCAACTAAACCTTATCGCCTTAACCGGCGTAATCCGAGTAACCAAATAAGAAGGAATAATTAAAAAGATAAGCGTAACTACCAAAGTCCCAACATTCAAGAGAAGAATGGTCCAAAAATTAATATCAATCGGGGCGACAGATAAATAATAGTCCGCTTCGGAAAGTTTGATAAATTCAAAATGCTTTTGGAGTAAGCATAAACCAATCCCAATCAAGTCCCCCCAAAAAATACCGAGTACCAAAATAAATCCTGCATAATACAGAAATATTTTTCTAACACTCCAATTGGAACTACCCAATGCTTTTAACATACCAATCATGTTCGTTCGTTCGAGAATGAGGATCATCAAGGCGGTTACCATATTGATAATGGCTACGACAATCATCAAAATGAGAATCACCACTTCATTGATGTTTTGTAATTCCAACCACTCAAAAATACTTGGAGATTTATCCTTGATGGTTTGAGCATATAAATGATTGGGTAATTTTTCGATATAAATATATTCGGCAATCACATCCAGATCATCGATGTTGTCAATGAAAACTTCAAATCCACCAACTTGATTGGGTTCCCATCCGAGAATATCTTGAATGACCCGGATATCAACGAGTGCAAAATTTCGATCGTATTCATCCAATCCCGTTTTATAAATCCCTTCAACAGTAAACGGTTTTTTGATTTGACTTCCTTTATCTGTTACAAAATGGACGATGAATTTTTGTCCAATTTTTAGTTTCAATCGATTGGCCGTGTTTTGAGAAACCAAAATACCTTTTGTTCTCACAGAGTCTTTTAGATTCAAGACTTTCCCTTGCTGCAATGATCCTTGCAAAAAATCCCAGTCGAAATCCGCACCAATACCTTTTAAGATGATACCTTCGAATTCATTTTTTGTTTTTATAATTCCGGGTTTGTTAGCAAAAGCTTGAATGTGCTTGATCCCACCTTTGGTTGTTTTGCGTTGAGGTCGATCTTCAATGGTTCTTCCAAAAATGGACATGTCTTCCACATAATCAATCTGGCCAACTGTATCCAAACTCGGATAAAAAGTCTGATTAATATCAATAGGAATGGCTTCGTAGGAACGATTGACGTTGGTATCTTGTATATGTACATGCCCCCAAAAGCCAAATATTTTATTGGTTATTTCTTTTTTGAATCCGGTAATCAAAGCGGTGGCTACAATCATTACGGTCAAACTCAACGCAACCGCAATAATAGCGATGCGAATGATGAGCCGTGTGAAAGATTTTTTCCCTCCGGCTGCTACTTTTCTGGCGATGAAATATTCGAGATTCATTTTTGTGGATTCAAGGTGCACAAGGTAATAAATTATGCATACAACGTGGGTTTTATCGACTTAGGTTTTATGTTGATAAACTAACGAATTTTTAAGCACATAAGACACATAAGTTGATCTTCCATTCGCGAGAAAGGCACATAAAACAGCTCATCTCTTATTTGCCTTCTGCGCGATTGGTCGTCCCTTTTGTGTCTTATGTGGTAAATGAACGAGATTATATTGTTATAATTAGAATTAGCAACTAAAATTAAAACTATATTTTAGGATTGAACTCAACATAAATTATCTAATAAAAAGAACTAAAAAAACATTAAATTTGCCATCTAAAATTTTAAGAATATGAATTTTCTGGAAGAACTAAAGTGGCGTGGGATCTTACAAGACATGACACCGGGTATTGAAGAAAAACTAGCACAAGGAATGGTTACAGGCTATATTGGATTTGATCCAACAGCTCCGTCTTGTACAATCGGAAATTATGTACCCATTATGTTATTGACTTTGTTTCAAAAATCTGGTCATAAACCAATTGTCGTGATGGGTGGTGCAACGGGTCGTGTCGGTGATCCTTCTGGAAAAGACAAGGAAAGAGAATTGAAAAGTTATGATGTGCTGGATAGCAATCTGGAATTTCAAAAAAAGCAAATGATGCAATTTCTTGATTTTGAGAATGGAGAAAATAAAGCGGAGTTTGTCAATAATCTCGATATCTACAAGGAGATGAATGTTTTGGATTTCTTGAGAGATATTGGGAAAAATTTGACGGTCAATTATATGATGTCTAAGGATTCTGTGAAGAATAGACTGGAAAGTGGGTTGTCTTTTACAGAGTTTAGTTACCAATTATTGCAAGCGAATGATTTCCTTTGGCTATATAATAACAAGAATTGCACATTACAAATGGGTGGTTCTGATCAATGGGGAAATATCACTTCTGGTACTGAATTTATCCGAAGAAATGTGGAAGATGGAAAAGCATATGCGATCACTGCTCCTCTATTGACGAAAAGTGATGGTAAGAAATTCGGAAAATCTGAAGATGGAAATATCTGGTTGGATCCGAATTTGACTTCTCCTTATAAGTTTTACCAGTTTTGGTTGAATGCGGATGATAAAGATACACCAGTGTACACGCGTTATTTCACTTTGAAATCGCAGCAAGAAGTGGAAGCCTATGAAGCGGAACATGCGGATAATCCACAGGAATTAAAGCGGATTTTAGCAGAGGAACTAACAAGAAGATTACATGGTGATGATGCATACCTAAGTGCTAAAAATGCTACGGAATTGATATTCAACAAAAAAGCTTCGAAAGAAACATTATTAGAAATGGATGCGGATTCGTTGGCCTTGGTTGCGAATGAAATACCAAGTAAAAACATCAGTAAATCAAAATTAAGCGATGGCGTGAGTATTGTTGATTTCCTTTCTGAAGTAACTGGTATTGTAACTTCTAAAAGTGATGCTAAACGTGCAATCAAGGGAAATGCGATTTCTATCAATAAGGATAAAGTGAGCGATGACAGCTTGAGTTTGAATCAGGATGTGATTCTACATGACAAGTATATTATGGTGGAGAATGGGAAGAAGAATAAGTTTATGGTGATTGTGGAGTAGAAAGAGGACGTCTATTTTTTTCTCACACAGATGACACAGATTAACACAGATGGAGTACGTATTCACGTATGGGATCTGTGTAAATCTGCGTCATCTGCATGCAAAATTACGTCTTAGTTTTCTAAAACTGCATCTCCGGAATATCACCTTCAACAATCAATCGCCCTTCCGTAGCAGCTTGAATTTCTTCAACACTAACACCAGGCGCACGTTCGATTAATTTAAAGCCTTGGTCCGTCACATCCAATACCGCTAAGTTAGTCACAATCTTCTTAACACAACGCACACCCGTCAATGGTAAGGAACACTGTTTCAATAATTTAGAGTGTCCTTTTCGATTCGTATGCATCATAGCAACTATAATGTTATCAGCAGAAGCGACCAAGTCCATCGCCCCACCCATTCCTTTCACCATCTTACCTGGAATTTTCCAGTTGGCAATATCTCCATTGTCCGCCACTTCCATCGCACCCAATACGGTCAACTGAACATGCTGACCACGTATCATCGCAAAACTATTGGAAGAATCAAATATCACCGCTCCAGGTAATGCCGTAATCGTCTGTTTTCCAGCATTGATCAAATCTGCATCTTCTTCTCCTTCAAAAGGGAAAGGCCCCATTCCAAGGATTCCATTTTCGGATTGGAAAACAACATCGATTCCTTCTGGAATATAATTGGCAATTAAAGTAGGGATACCAATTCCGAGATTGACATACCAACCGTTTTGTAATTCTTGTGCGATTCTTTTTGCGATTCCTTGTTTATCGAGCATTTTTATTTTTTTCTAGTTTACTAAACTTTGAGCTTAGGCAAACTTTGTTTTTTTAATTTTTAAATCGGAGCAGCATGGTGAGTGTACCGTGATGAGTTTTGAGTGGTCTCTCCTCATTACTATTATTTAGAGAAGCCACTCAAAACTCATCACTCATAATTCAACACTCAATTAAATTTTAGGTCTAACCGTCCGCTGTTCAATCCGCTTCTCGTAGTTCGTCCCTTTAAAAATACGCTGAACAAAAACTCCAGGCGTATGTATCGTGTTAGGATCAAGCTCTCCTGGCTCAACCATTATTTCTACTTCTGCAACAGTGATTTTTCCAGCCATTGCCATTACAGGATTGAAGTTTCTTGCCGTTCCTTTAAAAATCAAGTTTCCGAAGCGGTCTCCTTTCCAAGCTTTCACAAATGCGAATGGTGCGGTCAATGCAGCTTCCAAAATATGCGGCTTGTCATTGAAGAAACGAACTTCTTTTCCATGAGCGACTTCCGTTCCATATCCAGCAGGGGTGAAAAATGCAGGAATCCCTGCCCCACCCGCTCGACATCTTTCTGCCAACGAACCTTGAGGAATCAAATCTACTTCCAATTCTCCACTCAACATCTGACGCTCGAATTCATCATTCTCACCGACATAAGAAGAAATCATTTTTTTGATCTGCTTTTTTTGTAATAATAATCCCAATCCGAAATCATCCACACCAGCATTATTAGAAATGCAGGTCAAATCTTTCACACCGGATTTAACCAAGGCACTGATACAATTTTCAGGAATACCACACAATCCAAAACCACCCAACATCAAAGTCATTCCACTCTCTACTCCCTTAATTGCTTCTTCAGCGTTTGCAACAATTTTATTCATAATGTATATGTAATTGAATAACAAAAATAAGTAAACAAATGGTAATTATATTAGTTAATCTAACCGCCAATTTTAAGAGGATAAACCGTTATCGTAACTGCCGACTTGAAGTTGGATGCTAAATTGACCGTTAATGTAACTGCCAAGTTGGCTGCTACATTAGTTGAGTTTCAATAAAAAAAATGTAATTTTATACCTAGTCTAAAGCTCCAGCCTTATTTACGTAAACCAATCTTTTGGGATGCGTTTTGCCCACTTTTCAGCCAACACATCAAAAAAACAGGTTATTTCGTTTTTAACTTTAAAATCGAGAATCAACTAGTAACTTTTAATTAAAAAGAAGGTCTCAATAAAGGCTTTCCCTACTATATATTTTAAAATTTTCTAATCGCCCCGATTGTATTTTTTATTATGAACAAAACACTACAATTTTTCATGCTGCCATTGCTATTAATGGGCATGTTCTTCAACACGAGTTTTGCACAAACCAAACTTGTCGTTTCTCCCGAAATGGTTTACAATATATCCGCTCGTGGAGATGCATGGATTTTATTTGACAACCAAAATATTCCAAACGGAACCTACGGTTGTAACATTCCACAAACGACCAATCAATGGCAAACTTATGATGCTACCTGGAATGGGTTAAATTTCTTTTATCCAGTTACAACGATCGTTGATTTGGGGCAGGGAAAATCACTGACTTCTATTTGCGTATCCGATGCGGCTGATGCTGGTGGTAATATTGAAGTAGCAACCAGTAATGATGCTGTTAATTGGAACTTCAAATTTAATCACACCAACGCAGTTAATGATTGCCACAATGTTAGTGGGTTTGCGCGTTACGTGCGTTTTGTGTTTAATTCAACTGCAGCTAGAGTTCGTGAGATTGAATTATATGCAACATCTGGCAATACACCTACTTGCCCTCCTAACCCAGGCACTTGTGATGTCACTACCAATTGCTATTGTGATCGTTTGCCAATGGAAGAATTTATCGGCGCCAATTTCAATGTCGATGTACCCGCTGAAAAAGCAAATGCAGTTGGATTCGTCAGAGCTTACCAGCATGAATATTTTAACCAAGGTCATGCGGATGCTAATTTTCCAAAATTTCCAAATTCTCAATATAAATGGGGTCCGGTATACGATGAACCTAATCCAGATAACCCATTGAATCAAGGATTTAATCACGATGTTTTATACTCCGCTCTAAACGATGCGGGAATTGGAATCAACGCTGCATTTCACCATGCTGCTCCTGGTTTAATTACTTGGGGATATCAAAATGGTGATTTCAATTATACCGCTACTGATGCTTACAATGACGGAAGTTTGCCTCAAGGCGGTTACTTCCCAGCGATTCACAGACAACCTTTGGATGAGCAAATTTATCCAGCTCAAATCAACTACGAATACGATGATCCAACAATGTACTTGGAATCTTCAGATATCATTTATCAATTCGGAGCAAGATATGGTGCTCCAGGAAGTAATACTGAAAATTTAAAAGTTGCTTCAGATAATCAAGTGCTTTCTGGATTGGATTATGTGCAATACATTGAGAATTGGAACGAACAAGATAAATGGTGGACTTTCTACCAACTGAATAGCTACCCATTTTTGGATGCTTACGTGGAACAACAAATGGCTTATTTTTCTCCTTACGAATTTGCAGCTATGTCGAGTGCACAGTATGATGGAAATGGAACCACGAATGGCATTGAAAACACCGTGTTAGATAGATACCCAAATGGCATCCCATCTGGGGCACATCCTGTTGGATTACAAGCTTCGAATTCACAGATGAAATTTGTAATGGGTGGTTTGTCAGAAATCAATCTGGATTATGTGCGTGCGATGAAATTTTGGTTTGAAAAACATCGTCCTGATATCGGATTTCCTTTTGATGTTATCAACTTTCATGAATACAGTAATGATGGTGGGCAAGGTGCACCACTTGGAAATAATGCGGTAAGTCCAGAAGATGATGACTTGAAAGGACAAATCAAAGAAGCAGTTGAATTCCGTGACCGCTATTTACCAGGTGTCGAAGTTTGGTTATCCGAATTCGGTTATGATAGTAATCCTAATTCTCCCCAAAGTGCCAACTGTGCACAACTTTGCAACAATGATTGTAACTCACCAGCTTGTTATGAGAAGTTCTTGGAAATTCAAGGGCAATGGAATGTACGTTCTTTTTTAGAAATTGCAGCTGGTGGTGCCGATCGTGCGATGATGTTTAATATGCGTGATGAAGCACCTGCTGGAACTTGGGATTTATATGCAACTTCTGGAATGACGGAATGGACAGGCGAGGATTTTGCCAATTATGAAAACAAACTTCAATGGTACTACATCTCTACAATGACTCGAATGTTGAGAGGGACTAAATTTGATGGTTCGTTTGTACACAATGATAATAATGTCCGACTCTATAAATTTACAGAAGATTGTGGTGGAGGCGGAAAAACAGTTTATGTTATTTGGAGCCCAACTTCCAACAACGGAAATGATAACACGATATACTCGAATTACGCATTACCATTCTTAAATGGGACCAATCCTCAATTAGTGAGTATGCAAGATGGAGATCTGGATGGAGTTCGTTCCAATTTGACATTTAGTGGTGGAAGCTACCGAGTCAATGTTTCGGAACGTCCGAAGTTTATTGTAGTGGGTGATTTACCAGAAGAAGATTTTGGACAAAACTGTGCATGTAATTATATCAACTACACGATTGAATCCGGAAGCGGTTCCAATACCAACGGAATTAGAAATGAAGCAGGTTCTATCGGTCGTCCTTATTGTGGGGAAGGAAACGAAATGTTCTCCCCATGGCAACCAAGTAATGGACAAGATGTAGTATTGGATTTAGGTCAAAATTATGACTTAAGCAATATCTTCATCCACAGTCCAGGAACACAACATGGAGAATTAGAAATTTTCTACGGACAACCTGGTGGTCCTTGGACTTCTTATGATAGTTATGATGTATTTACTGAGCGCTACCACAGATGGAGAACTTTCTCTAATCTAAATATCAATACCAGATACATTGCCGTTCGCGCCAATAATTCTAACATCCAAGTTGGAGAAATTGCTTTATGTGGAATTGCTGCTGGTAGCACAACGCCAACTTGTAATGATGGTATTCAAAATCAGGGGGAAACGGGTATTGATTGTGGTGGACCTTGTGCACCTTGCAATACTGCTTCATGTTTTGATAGTATTCAAAATCAAGGAGAAACAGGTGTTGATTGCGGTGGACCGTGTGCACCTTGTGTGACTGCGACTTGTAATGATGGTATCCAGAATCAAGGAGAAACAGGTATTGATTGTGGTGGTCCTTGCGCTCCTTGTAATGGGGGTGCATGTAATGTGTCGGTCACTTCATCTGGTGGAACTGTTACAATAACAGGTTTAACCAGTGGAGAAAATGCAAAAGTATTTAACTCAAGTATAGCGACAGTTTGGAGTTGTAATCCTTGGCAAGGAAGTCCTTGTGGTGCCAATGAGACCGTTTCTGGATTGACGGTTGGAGCAACTTATTTTGTGAGTGTACAATCTGATGTTTGTGATGAATGGATTCCGATTGTCGTGCAAGGTGGTGGAAATACAGCTACTTGTACGGATGGTATTCAAAATCAAGGAGAAGCGGGTATTGATTGTGGCGGACCGTGTCCAGCATGTCCTTCTTGCAATGATGGTATCCAAAACCAAGGAGAAACGGGTGTTGATTGTGGTGGTCCGTGTGCACCTTGCAACACAGGTGGATGTAATGTGAGTATGACTTCTTCAAATGGAGGTGTCACAATCACAGGATTGACCAGTGCTGAAAATGCGAAGTTGTTTAACGCTAGCATTGCAGCCGTTTGGAGTTGTAATCCATGGCAAGGAAATCTTTGTTCTGGAAATGAAACCGTAACTGGTTTGACTGCTGGTGCGACTTACTTCTTAAGTGTTCAATCTGCCAACTGTGATTTGTGGTTGCCAATTACCATTCAAAGCGGTGGCGGTGGTGCTACTTGTTTTGATGGTATCCAAAATCAAGGTGAAACGGGTATTGATTGTGGTGGACCATGTACACCTTGCAATACCGCTTCTTGTAATGATGGTATTCAAAATCAAGGCGAAACAGGTGTGGATTGCGGTGGACCGTGTGCACCTTGTAATACTGGTTCTTGTGAAATCAATTTGACACCAAGTATGTTTAGAAGAATTGATGGAAGTGTTGCAAGTGATGCAGGATTTGGTGGTGACTTAGCAGATGAGCAAAATTCAATCGGTGATCCTATCAACGGCAATGGTCAAGATGCAAGTACCGCATGGCTATATCCTTGGTTTGATGGTGTTCAGATGTATTTGGATTTAGGTCAAAATTACAACTTAACGAGCATCCACTTATTCGATGGTTTTGGTGGCGGAATTTTTGAAGTATCACCTGGTCTTCCTTCTCAAAATCAAAATGCGATTGTTTCATTTGACGCAAATATCTGGCCTCCTCAATGGAGAGATTTCAATGTCAATGTGACAACGAGATATTTGACATTCACGAGAGTGGATGGTGGTGCATTGATGAATGAAGTTGCTATCTGCGGTACTCCTTCTAACAATATGCCAACTAATCCTAGTCAATTTGTAGTGCCTTCAAGTACTGTTGAAACTTGTCAGCCTGTTTTATTCCCGAATCCTGCACAAGAGGTCTTGTCGATTGCTTCTAAAGGAAAAGCTTTCAAGCAAATCAAAGTGGTAGACATGAATGGTCGTGTGATGATGGACTTGCAAGTTGGGGATGATGTTTACAATAAAGATTTGAATATTTCTGAGTTGCAGAATGGGATTTATTTCTTACATATTGAGGGTCAGGAGAATTGTCCTCCTTCCTTTACAAGATTTGTGAAGATGGATCAGCGATAAAGAAATTGATTTGAAAATATTGAAAGCCTCACGACGGAAGTTGTGGGGCTTTTTTCTTAACACAAATCTTTTAAAATTATACATTTTTAGAATATGCATTGTTATATTTTGTTAGCAATTGTAGATTTTGTCGTAAAACAATAGGAAAAACTTCATTTAACATAATGATTTCAGTAAGAAAGAGCAACTACGCAAAAATATTGCGTAGTTGCTCTTTATATTTGTCTTTAAGAAGATTAATCGTAAACCTTTACAACACAAACATAAAATGAATCGAATTAAAGTTACTAACTACATTAAATGGTTGATTAAATACTGTGATCAAATTACAGATAAACTTTTGCAAGAGAAAAGAGTAATTCTTGTAAAAAGTGAAATCCCACATTACAAAATAAAATTAGCAGATGAAGACTCATATGATAATTTGGGATACCATAACATTCGAAGCCACAGTAAAACTAACAGACAAGTGTTGACTAGCGAAGCTCCACGCAGAACTCTAACACGAATATTAAATGAGGAGGTTTCTAAACATGAAACAAGTGAAAAATTTTGGAATCAAACGAAATTAGAAGACGATATTATTGAAAGTTTTTTTAGATTTTTTTCAAAATCTTATGTTATCCAATCACATCTCTACCAAGAAAAATTCAATATTTATCTAGTAAATTATTTACATGAGGTTATTAAAGTCAAAAGTATAATTATCTCGGAAATGCACATGGTAGCTGGTTTAACTGTATCAAAAACAGGTTGTAAGTTTCATTATGGAGGAGTTGACTTTATTATTTCTCGTCCAACACCAATCGAAACACTCAAACATGAACAAGAGGATTTACTTCAGAAAAAAACATTCAACTGCTGGTTAGAATTAAGAAGTTTATCAGGTCAATTTAATCTAGGACCACATCGGAAAGTCATTTTCCTATTGTTGTCTTTATACAACTTGGGAAGCATTTTTTCATTAGGCGCAATGAGAAACTCTTATTTCGGGAGAAGATTATCAAGTAAACATAAAACCTTTCCAAGGAGAGATTACTTTCGATATAATCTTACAAAAGGAGATGGTAAAGCCATAGAGAAATATTTCAAGCAATTTCATGAATCTTTAGTTAAGATACAAAACCTAAATCCAGAAAAATCAAAATCAGGTTTCAATAGTAGTATAAAAGTTGCGATTGATAGATATGAAGAGCTAATGTTTGTTTTTCAAAATGACTCACCAAAGAGAGTTGCCTATGCCATTATGGGGCTGGAAGCAATTTATAGTACAGACTCCGGCGAATTGAAATTCAAGCTAACAATGCGAGTTACAAAGATTTTTAAATTATTGAATTTAAATCCTAAAATGATTGCAAAAAATGTGAAGGATGCCTATAATTTGAGGTCAAAATATGCCCATGGTTCCATTATCAAAACAAAAATAAGTTTCGAATTCGAAGAAACAATCATAGACTATTTGAGAATTTCAATAATCCTAGCGCTAGCTACAAATTTTTCAAAAAATGATTTTGTTACGTTGTTAGATGAAAGTAACTATGATGATGACGCTACCAATAAATTAAAGAAGGAAATTTTTAGAATAAAAAAACTTATTCCAATTCGTTTGAGCGAGGTCACATTGAAGGACCAATGAGATAATCTCAATATTCATTATGCGGAGATGATTGCTTGGCATACGTAGCTTTTAGCACAGTAAGTCACAAAAGAAACAAAGGACACATAATATCTTGAGTGTAGATTTGGAGGGCGTAGTTTTTTCACGCAGAAAGCACGGATTTCACAGAAAGAGTACGTATTTATTCTGCGGCTTCTGCGTGTTCTGCGCGAATCAAACAATTCAAAAAACACTGAACAATCATCGCCAATTTGTGTTATTATTAGATGGAATTTAACGAAAGAGAACTCGACAGAATCATCGGAATGGCGTGGGAAGACCGCACTCCTTTTGAAGCCATAAAAGTCCAATTTGGTTTATCAGAAGGAGAAGTCATCAAAATGATGCGTCGAAACCTCAAACCAAAGTCATTTAGATTGTGGCGCAAAAGAGTCAACAGTGGAGTGAGCCAGAAACATCTCAAAAAAAGAAATCCAGAAATCAATAGATTTAAGTGCAGCCGTCAAAGACAAATCTCCAACAATAAAATATCGAAGAGATAGACCGCCCCGATAAATGGCTAAAAAAAATGTAAACATCGTCTGGCTTAAACGAGATCTCCGTACTCAAGATCACCAATCCTTATACGAAGCAGAGAAAGCGGAGAACGACTACCTCATCATTTATCTATTCGAACCCAGTTTAATAAAAGCTCCGGATACTGATACTCGACACTTGCAATTTTGTTATCATTCCATCTTGGATATGAATCGAACTTTGGAAAAGTATGGTCGCCAAGTCTACTTGCTTTATGGAGAAGCGATTGACATATTTCAACATTTAGCACACGAATACCAAATAGACAAGGTTTTTTCTTATCAAGAAAGTGGCACGCGAATCACCTGGAATAGAGATAAGCAGCTTTCAAAATTTTTTAAGTCACAAAATATCAGCTGGCAGCAATTTCAAAGAGATGGCATCAAAAGAGGGATCACCAACAGAAAGAATTGGGACAAACAATGGCATCAAAATATTCAATCGAATGTAATCAACAATACGTACACCACTACAAATATCTCTGATGATTTAGGTTTCGAACTACCTACTTCTTTTCTTGAAAAAATAGAGACCTATCCTGAATCAATGCAAAAAGCAGGTGAAACGATTGGTTGGAAATATCTTCGTAGTTTTTGTGAAGGAAGAGGGAGCAAATATTTCAAACATATTTCCAAACCTGAACATAGTAGAAAATCCTGCGCACGCATCTCGCCGTATCTAGCTTGGGGTTGTCTTAGTATTCGACAAGCTTTTCAATATGTCGGTACACATGATTGTGCTCAACAACATAAAAACGCTTATCACCAATTCTTGACCAGACTGCATTGGCATTGTCATTTTATCCAAAAATTTGAAGTGAATTGTGATTATGAAACCCTATGCATCAATCCAGGTTATGAAACCATGCCGATTGGCAATCGAGCAGATTTTATTGAAGCATGGAAAACGGGTACTACCGGCTACCCGCTTGTAGATGCTTGTATGCGCTGTGTTATAAAAACGGGATGGATCAACTTTCGTATGAGAGCAATGGTCGTATCTTTTCTTTGTCATCACTTGAATTGTGATTGGCGAACAGGTACGTATCATTTGGCGCAGCAATTTTTAGATTATGAACCAGGTATTCATTATCCACAATTTCAAATGCAAGCAGGAGTGACTGGTATCAACACGGTGCGAATATACAATCCAGTCAAACAATCCAAAGACCATGATCCTGAAGGCACGTTCATCAAACAATGGGTACCCGAATTGCAAGCGTATCCAACTGCACTGATTCATGAACCATGGCTGCTGACTCTGATGGAGAAACAACTTTACAATATCAGTGATGATTATCCAGCTCCTATTATCAATCTAGAAGAAAGTGGTCGACAAGCCAGAGATAAAATATGGAGTTATCGAAAACATCCATCCGTACTAAAACATAGAAAACACATTGTTGTGACACATACTAGAAATCCTCGAAATTCAAGATTTAAAAAAAGATGAGCCATAAGAAACCAAATTTACCGAGCAAGATCTGCATCACTTGTCAACTTCCTTTCAACTGGAGAAAAAAATGGGAGCAAGTATGGGATGAAGTAAAGTATTGTTCGGAAAAATGCAGAAGGAACAAAAAAAATGAAAAAAGAAATTAACCTTATATTTCCGCACCAGCTTTTTCTTAAAAGTCCATTATTGGAAAATGGAAAACCTGTTTATCTAATTGAGGAATATCTATTTTTTAAGCAGTATAAATTTCACAAACAGAAATTGGCCTTTCACCGAGCTTCGATGAAATCTTATGCAGATACTTTGACAAAGAAAGGTCATGAAGTCCATTATATTGAAAGCACCGAGGCAAAGTCAGATATTCGTGTTTTCTTAGAAAAAAACAACTCCATTTCAAAAATCAATCTAATTGATCCAACTGATAATTGGTTGGAAAAAAGAATTCATGCATCCGGTCAGAAAATAGAAATTAATGTATTATCCAATCCGCTTTTCATCAACACCAAAGCGGATAATGCTGACTTTTTTAGAGCGGATAAAAAATCATTTTTTCAAACGACCTTTTATAAAAAACAAAGACAACGACTAAATATACTCGTCGATTCGATGGGTGAACCAGTTGGTGGCAAATGGTCTTTCGATGCAGACAACAGAAAAAAGTATCCAAAAAACAAGGTGCCGCCGAGCATCACTTTTCCAAAAACTTCTACATACTGGAAAGAGGCGGTGTCGTACACTCAACAACACTTTTCCGATAATCCTGGAGCACTCGATAACACTCCGCTCTACCCGATCGATCACAAACAATCCGCAGCTTGGTTGGATCAATTTCTAAAACATCGATTTTACGATTTTGGAATTTACGAGGATGCAATTGTGAAAGATCAACCATATTTGCATCATAGTATTCTTTCGCCGCTGATGAATGTAGGACTCATCACACCAATGGCTATTCTAAAAAAAGCACAAGATTTTGCGGCCAAAGAAGAAGTACCGATTAATACTTTAGAAGGATTTGTGAGACAAATAATTGGATGGCGAGAATTCATCAGAGGGATGTATGAGGTCAAAGGAACTTTTTCCAGAACAAAAAATTACTGGAATTTCAGCAGAAAAATTCCAGCATCCTTTTACGATGGTACCACTGGTATTTTACCAATTGATAGTGTCATCCGACAAGTTTTAAAAACAGGTTATTGCCATCACATCGAGCGGTTGATGGTACTCGGCTCCTTCATGCTGCTCTGCGAATTCGATCCTGATGAAGTGTACCGATGGTTTATGGAGTTGTTTATTGACGCCTATGATTGGGTGATGGTTCCAAATGTCTATGGGATGAGTCAATTCGCAGATGGTGGTACTTTTGCGACCAAACCTTATATCAGCGGTTCGAATTACATCAAAAAAATGAGCAACTTCCCCAAGGGCGATTGGCAAGTAACATGGGATGGCCTTTTCTGGCGATTCATGGCGGTGCATAGAGATACCTTTGCAAAAAATCCGAGGCTCGGTATGCTATTGAGAATTTTTGATAAAATGCCGGAAGAAAAAAAGACGTCACACTTTGATGCTGCGAACAAATTCTTAGATGCGTTGTTATAAAAATTATGAAAAACTACTTAATCATAGGAGGCTCATCCGGAATTGGAAAAGCCATCGTCGATCGCCTCGAAACTAAAGGCGCAAATATCTTTGCAACTTACAATCAGAATGCTCAATCAAATCGAGCAAACGTTCAATATCATCAACTAGATGTTACTGCCGATGAGTTGGATACAGATATACTCCCTGAAGTTATTGATGGATTGGTCTATTGTCCGGGAAGTATCAACTTAAAACCTTTCTCTAGATTCAAAGCGGAAGATCTGATGGCCGATTTTAAATTGCAAGTAATCGGTGCAACCAATATTATCAAAAAGTGTCTTCCTAAATTAAAAAAGAGTGAAGGTGCATCTATTGTTTTATTTTCGACGGTAGCTGTCCAAAACGGCTTCCCTTTTCATACACAAGTTTCTATTTCCAAAGGTGCAATTGAAGGGCTCACCCGAAGTCTCGCCTCAGAATTGGCACCCAAAATCAGAGTCAATGCCATCGCCCCTTCTTTGACAGACACGCCACTTGCAAGTAAATTGTTAAGCTCAGACGAGAAGAAAGAAAATATGGCTGCCAAAAATCCAATGAAGCGCATCGGCAATCCTGCTGATATTGCGGATGCTGCCCTTTTCTTGATTGGAGATGAATCCTCTTGGGTGACGGGACAAGTGATGAAAGTGGATGGTGGCTATTCTGTTTTGAGGTGATTTTTTAGTGGTTTTTTGTCACTTTTATTGACGTTTCACACCTATTTTTGCTAAAATCTTGAATTTATATTTGGTATTATCTAGTCAAAATAGATAGATAATACCAGATATAGAGTTATATTTGGTATTATCTCACAACAAGATTTTGCTAAATGATAGGTCGAAAGGAGGAAATCAAAAAGATTAGTTCACTACTAAAATCAAAACGCTCCGAATTTTTAGCTGTGACAGGACGGAGACGAGTCGGTAAAACTTTCTTAATAGATACACTCCTAAGCGATTATTATTGTTTCAGTATGACTGGTATTCAGAATGGGAATACGGCTACTCAACTTATCAATTTTGGAATCAAGTTAAGTGAATATTCAAATAACGAAATAAGTGATCAACTTCAAAATTGGCAGTCCGCATTTGTAAAATTAAAAACTTATCTCAAGACGCTCAGCAAAAAGAAAAAGCAAGTAATTTTTATTGATGAATTGCCGTGGGTCTACACTGTTCGTTCGGGTTTTATTCAAATGATGGCTCACTTATGGAACGACTACCTATCCAAGGAAAAACATTTTATTTTAGTGATTTGTGGATCCGCTACTTCTTGGATAACAAAAAAAATATTGAATGATCCTGGAGGACTACACAATAGAGTTACGGAAATTATTCACCTACATCCATTTTCTCTTTCAGAAACCAATGCCTTTTTAAAAAGCAAAGGTCTTAGATTATCCAGCCAAGAAATTGCGAAAATTTATATGACCCTGGGCGGAATTCCTTTCTACCTTGAAAACATTAAAAAGGGAGAAAGTTTTGCAACCAGTATTGAACGTATTTGTTTTTCGCCAAATGGATTGTTAAGAAATGAGTATAACAATTTATATCAAGCTTTATTCAATAATGCGACGGTCCATCAAGCCATCGTTGCGGCACTAGCGGAAGCTCCATATGGTTTAACCAATCAAGAAATTCTAAAGAAAATAAAATTGCCATCTAGTGGAAGTTACACCAGAGCACTTGAAGAATTAATCATCTCTGATTTTGTCATAGAAAGCGCTTCCTTTAATAAAAAGAAACGAGGAATATTTTACCGACTTATAGATGAGTACTCCATTTTTTATCATCGTTTCATCAAGCGAAATAAAAAATATACCTCAGGAATTTGGCAGCAATTGTCCAGTAGCCAATCCTATAAAATTTGGTCAGGATACGCTTTTGAGTCGCTTTGTCACAAACATTTGAACGAGATAAAAAGAGCTTTAGGTATCGCCTCTGTTTACACAGAAATTTCCACTTTGAGAGTCGGAAATAGTGCAGATACTGATGGATTTCAAATTGACTTAATCATTGACAGAAAAGATGATTCCATAAATCTTTGCGAAATCAAATTCCATAATTCTAAATTCACTATCAATAAGAATTACTACCACCAATTACTTGCGAAACGAGATTTATTTCAAGAATATACTGGCACTCAAAAACAACTATTCTTGACTTTTATTAGTAATCATGGACTGAAGGAAAATACTTATGTTCGGGAAATTATTGATGTTAGGGTTAGTTTAGATGATTTGCTAGATTCATAATTTTAAGCGTTAAGAAACTTTGCGAAAGAAGTAAATAAATAATATCAAACGAGCAATGTTATGAAAGCGTATTGTTACATTATACCATTTAATTGTAGTAGCCATAGTGAAAAATTGGGAGACAAATCAATAAAAATATTTTATACGCAATACCTAAACAACTGAGTTATAATCACGTATCCAATACCATGTCCGAAGAACAAAAAGAAAAAAACTACCTCTCCACCCTACTAAAAAAAGTAGACCATCAAATCAGAGAAATCAACAAAGCCATCCAGGGAAAAAGTGATGAGATCGAAGAGATGTACAAGCACATGCAAGACCACAAACGAGACATGGACAATCTCGAAAAAAATGCGATGCGCGAAGTCATTCGAAATTATACCGTGCAAGGAGATCATAGTGTGGAGAATAAAAAGCGATTGATGCGATTGAAAGACACGGCATTTTTTGGTAGAATTGATTTTCACGACAAACGGGAGCAGCTTACTAAAAACTTATACATTGGGGTTCATAATTTTCAAGATACGGAGACTAAACAAAATTTGGTGATTGATTGGCGAGCGCCGATTTCCAGTTTGTTTTATGACTTTGAATTAGGGGAAGCGTACTACTTGATTAAGTTTAAGAAAACGAAGGGAGAAATTTTACTCAAGCGACAATTCAAGATTCGGGATGGAGAGATGGAATATATGTTGGATACGGATGTGACGATTCATGATGAAGTGTTACAGAAGGAATTAAACAAGGCATCCAGTTCCAAAATGAAGAATATTGTTGCGACTATTCAAAAAGAACAAAATGCAATTATCCGAAATGAGGAAGCGAAACACCTCATCATTCAAGGAGTCGCTGGATCTGGAAAAACATCCATTGCATTACATCGCATCGCTTTTTTGTTGTACCGATTTAAAGAAACGATTACCTCTCAAGATATTTTAATCATCTCTCCGAATAAAGTTTTCGCCAGTTACATCTCTAATGTTTTACCTGAATTGGGAGAAGAAACGGTCGCTGAAACCAGTGTGGAAGAAATTGCCGATGAATTGTTAGAATACCAAATCAAGTTTCAAACTTTCTTTGAACAAGTGACCGAATTACTCGAAAAAAATGATCCTAAATTAATTGAACGAATCCAGTTTAAATCCTCTAAAGCACTCATTAAAAAATTGGATGATTATTATATATGGTTGCAAAATGATGGTTTTAAAATCACAGACATTCGGGTGAAAGGGAAATTGGTGCCGAGTTGGTTTATTAAAGAAACTTTTGAGAAATATCATCGAATGCCATTGTTGAAACGATTCAATGAAGTGGTTGGAGAAATTGTAAATAATGTGTTTCGATTTTACAAAATTGAAGTGCAATATAAAGATCGAACGGATTTGCATAATACCATTCGCAAGATGTTTCCTTCTTACAATCCGAAAGTTTTATACAAAGGTTTTTATGAGTGGATGGGCCAACCTGAATTGCTTAAATTAAAAAAAGGAAGTACTTATGAATGGAGTGATGTCTATGCGTTTTTGTATTTCAAAATGAAGTTGGAAGGTATCCAACCGGACAAAAAAATTAAGCATTTAGTGATTGATGAAATGCAGGATTATTCGGTTGTTCAGTACCAGGTTTTAAAAACGCTATACCCTTGTCCAAAAACCATTCTTGGAGATATCAATCAATCTGTCAATCCTTTTAGTTCTTCGAATTTGGAAGTATTGGAGAAAGTTTTCCCTGGTGCGGAGTCTATGACCATGCTCAAAAGTTATCGTTCTACTTATGAAATTACGGAGTTCACCAAACGCATCAGTGAAAATGTCAACGTTGAAGCGTTGGAAAGACATGGTGAGGAACCACAAATTATCGCTTGTAAAAACAAAGACACAGAACTCGAAACCATTAAAAAATTAATTACCGATTTCAATTCAGGTGAATATAACTCGTTGGGAATTATTACCAAAACTCAAAAGCAAGCCAATGCACTTCATGAATCTTTGAAGACATTATTCAAAATTAATTTATTGAATGCGGTGAGTGTTTCTTTTGGTAATGGTATTGTTATAACGACTGCTCATTTGGCAAAGGGATTGGAGTTTGATCAAGTGATTGTCCCCTACTGCACTGAGAAAAATTATGTATCTAATCCGGATCGGCAGATGTTGTATGTGGCTTGTACGAGGACGATGCATCGGCTTTATTTGACGCATGTGGGGAAGGTTAGTGGGTTTGTTTTGAAATAGGAGGATAATCACAATTTAAATTTATGAATGTCATTAATTGTAAATTTGATAAAAATAGCGGATATTGAAGAACTAATGTCTTTCAAAAATTTAGACGCATATTTAAGTATTTAAAGTCAACTAAATTTGAATAAAAATGACTTATCACATTAACGTAAACGGGGATAATATTAAAGAATTTCTTCAAATCATTCGATCATTAAGAAGATTAGGGGTAATAGAATCTATTGAATCAAGTTCAGATTTAATTAGTGAAGGAGAACCTATTGAAGAAGACACGTTGTTAAACATTCTAAAACATTCCGAAGAAGAGATAGAATGTGGAAAATCAATTTCGATGAAAGATGTCAAAAAACAAATTAAAAATTGGCGCAAACAGTAAAAATAAAATGGGCATTTTCAGCTTTAGAAATGTTGGCAGAATTGCATGAATATATTAGTGAGAAAAGTGAAAAACAAGCGGACAAATATATTGATGGCATTTACGAATCAATAAAGAAATTGGAAAAGCATCCAGAATCATGCGGTCCATGTATAAATAAGAAATTGCAAGAGAATGAATATAGATGTTGCAAGTTCAAAAGCCACGTAATCATCTATAAATTTGAAAACAATCAAGTAAATATACTTGCGATAATCCATTCTAAAAGAAATCCAAACAATCTGGAAAATCTAGTCTAAATGGTTAAATAAAATTTCATTTAATCATTCAACTTAATATTCAACAATTTAATTACATTTCCTGTAGGTTGTTTATGCTAATACGATGCATTAGTTATTTGACAGATGCGGGCAAGGTTAGTGGGTTTGTCAAATCTCCAACTATATGAAAATAAACTTACTTGTAATAAGAACTTCTAATCCTGATGAATTAAAAAATCAATATGAAAAACTTGGTTTTGAATTTGATTATCATCAGCATTGGTATTGTAAAGACTGGAATAAAAATGAACTTACAAAAATCAAAATAAAAGTCACGTTGAACAAGCTTCTATTAAAGCATCCGTAGAAGGCTTATGGGAGATAAAAGAAATATTGGAACCAACCGATGAAAAATTCAATGCTTTGAAAGCTAGTGCTAGTTTTGATGGAGTTCGTCGTAAAAAATTTAAAAACAGCATTATCTTATCCGATTTGGAAAAAAGAAATTTGACATTTCAGTTTACATCAGATGGTGCATATAAAATCTCTGCCGGAAATAAAATAATAGGAAAAGGGACAGAATGGGGAATCACAAAAGATGGGAGTTATTTATATTTAGATTCAGAAATATCGGGTGAAAATTTCATTGAAATTATATCCATCAAACAAGACCAACTAACGATCGAATTCGCACCATGAATTGATATGCCCGAAAAACGAAAAGGTGCATTTAGTGTTGTGAAATTAAAAATTGATTTAAAAAAAATGAGCAATAACATTTTAGACAAAACTGATAATCATACCGGCCCAAGAACCTGTCCTGAATGCGGATTTCAATTCCCATTTCTATTATTCGTCAACAGATATATTATGAAATATGGGATCGCTAAATGGTCTTGCCCAAGTTGTCAAGAATTCATAACATACAATTACCGTCGCACCTATTTTTTATGGTTAGTTGGCTTTTTTGTTGCGATCTTAATATTTCAAGGTATACGTTTATTGGGATGGGATTTGCAGAACGTGTTTTTCGTGTTGCCTTGTATCGTCCTAGTCCTATTGCCGTTGTATTTTGGGAAATTTGACAAGTATAAAGAGACGTAAATGGTTGCACGCAGAATGCACAGAAAGAGACCAATGGAATCGAATGAAAAATTTAATAGTACGACTCACTCTGTGGTCGTGATTAACTTGTTGTATGACTTACTAACATAGTTTGACCTCTCTGAGGTAGGGTGTACAATCTGCTGGGTAAATCATGCGACCATTTTTAAACGTTTCTTTTTTAAATTTAGTAGCACAAATTTTGATAGAGTCGTGTTTTTACTCTTCCATGCCTGGACTGCTGCTGTATTGATACTTAACATTG
>CALFWW010000008.1 GCA_937928575.1 uncultured Saprospiraceae bacterium
TATCAGCGTTGGAAATAAAGTCATGTACTTTTGCAATGCAAGCCAGCGCGGTAACTAAGGCTATGTCTGCGTTTTCCGTCTTGATCTCAATAAATTTTTCCTCTATATAATTTCCGCCATTTTAGAATACAATTTGTATAACACATAGCGCGCTCGTAATTTTAACTTAACTTTGTCGGCAGGCAGGAAACAAAGGTCACATCAGATACAGTGATCACATAGCACTAGTTTTGTGAAATTTATAACAAGAATTGCACTGATTCCACAGAAGTGAACTTTTTGGGCTTGCCTGCCGGTGCCAGCAGGCAAGGCAGGTTTTCCGCCTTAATCTCAATAAAATTTTCCTTCATTTAATAACCGCACCTTTAGAGTACAATTTGTCTTATACAGATTGTGTTATATAATCGCGCTGGCTTGTACTACAAAAGGGCTTGCAAATAATATGGAGGAAAAATTTTCAAAGGTCAAGGCGGAAAACGCAAGTATCCCCTTGGGCTATCGAGCCTGCCTGGCTGCGCCAAGCAGACAGGGCTTTCCAACGAAGAGATTTGGAAATTTTTCTCATAGAAAGCCCGCTATTTTATAGTACAATTTGTATTACGTGCTCCAAAGGAGCAGAAGCACTAAAAATGGGCATCGCCCATTGAAAGAAATATAAAATGAAGAAGCTCCAAAGGAGCGAAAGCAACATCAAATGAGATATTACAATATCAACTTTTTTTATAAACTTTCTCATTCACTCTTTTAATTTCCGCAATATACTCCAATCCAGCATCTAATCCAGTATGATAATCACGTCTCACAGAATCGGCAGAGTAGGAGATCGTACCACTATTCAAATGCTTTTTGGGTGCAATTTGTTGAATAGAAACATGTTTTGGTGGGTTGTTGATGAAATCCACATTTTTATTATACAAAGTATAGCTATCATAAAAACAGGAACTAAACCCTTTATTATCCCGAAAATAGAAACTCGCAAAATAATCCATCCATCCTTGACTGACTCTCGAATTTTTTGGAGTTGTCCTCAATATCAAAATATCTTCGGAACCAGTTTCATAGGCTCTTAATACGGGGAGCGGATCACTCCATCCACCATCCATCAAATCTTGGTTTCCAACACGGTGTACCCCTTTGGTCACAAATGGAAGGGTAGAAGATGCAATAATCATCTCAACCCAATGCTCTTTACTAGGTGCTAAAAATTCTGCTTTGCCATTTTTTCGATTGGTGGCTACAAACCTTACTAATTTATCTTGCTTCCAAATAAAATCTAAAGCTTTGTCTACATCAAAAGGATAACGGGTCATTGCTAATTGACGAACGTAATCAATATTCATGTAACCCGTACCAGCAAAAATGTTAGAGATTTTTAGGAAATTGGGATCCTTGGCCAAAAATTTCATCCCATTAATATAGAATTTGTATTGACCACTCAAATAATAAGACAATGCCATCGCGCCACCCGAAACGCCAATATATCTATCAAAAGGATGATAGTCAGATACGATAAACGCATCTAAAATACCAGCAGTGAAAGCAGTTCTAAAACCGCCTCCCTCTACTACAATTGTCTTATTTTTTCCCATCTATTAACGCACGTATATTTTTTGATGAATAAAATATTAGCATAAAGATATTTAAATTCTAATCTAGAAGAAAGTTATTTTTGGTAACCAGTAAATTCATCCACACTTTGGCGACTGATATTCAGAAGTCACTTTTCAAAAATAATTCTTCAAAATGGAATTGAAAGATAAGCACTATAAAAACTCAAAAGAGCTCCCTATTGATTTTACACCAGCTGAGCTTCCGAAAGCGGAACAATACTATTCCGAGCTTATCATTTTATTTTGCACTTGTCTATTTTCTGCCTATTTATTTTTCTTACTTGATGTGGGGATTTCAAATATTGGTGATTTATTCAGTTGGCCAATGATCTTACCCGCTTTGGTTTATGCATGGCCTGCATTTATTGCTTGTGCCTTCTTATTCGAGAAATTAGTCGATTCATATAGTAAAAAAATGAGTATAATAATCAGTCTTGTGGTATGTATTCCCTTGGTATTTCTATTGTTAATGTGGTTTTTATCTAGCTAAAAGTTGTTATTCATCAATTTTGAGACATATTTGAGTTATTTCTGGCACCATTTTCAAAATATAAGTGTTATTCACCCGTTTGAAGCATTGCTTTCGTTAAATTTGTACCAATAAAATAAGTGATAAATGGATCTTATAAAACCACACATTCCCAATATGCTGACGATGTTCAGAATCCCTTTGGCGTTTCTGTGTGCGTACTTTGCCTTTTTCAAAGAAGACCCTTTTTCTCTGTCCATTTCTTTAGGCTTATTTTTGCTTGCTGCCATTACAGATGCCATTGACGGTCACCTGGCTCGGCGATGGAAAATCGTCTCGAAGTTTGGCAAGATTTGGGATCCAATTGCCGACAAGATTTTGATACTAGGAGTATTAGTTGTTTTTACTTATAACGGTATTGTTCCTTTAATTTTGACATTGCTTATTGTGGCTAGAGAAGTGTTATTGACGGTCATCCGATTAATGCTCCTATCTAAAAAAATTGTTTTGGCTGCGCGTCAATCCGGCAAATTCAAAACAGTATCTCAGGTAGCTGTTTTAATATCTATATACTGTTTACTTATTTTTGATTCTCCACTTCAAGCCTATATTAGTAAAGATGTGATTGGTTGGATTATATTAGCCTTGGTAATTTGGAAAGCAGGCATCACTTTGTATTCTGGAATTGAATTTATTCTGCATAACAGAAAAGTGATTGAAAAAATAGAGTGGACCTAATCCATTTTCGGCAATTTCCTAACTCCTCGTTCATGAAAAATTTATCGGTTTTATGCGGTCTATCAATGATTGTATTGATACTATCTTGCAATACCACTAAGAAAGCAAATTCTGCCTCTAATTTTGTTTCAAATTCTCCTTATGGCTTGATGATAGGATCATTTAACAGCGAAGCACAATCATTGAGAGATACGATGTTCTACAATATTTCCTTGCACATGTATCCGATTTGGAAAGAAAAGGCAGATCACTATTTATATGTCGAACAAGCATTGGCGACGATGCAAGACAAACCTTATCGCCAACGTGTATATAAAGTTACAGAATTGCCTAATGGTGTTTTTGAAAGTGTTGTCTACAAAATTGCAGATGAAAAATCATTCATTGGAAAATGGAAAGATCCTAAATATTTTATACAAATTGTAGTCTAAAAGTGCGGATATATTTGGAAGGAAAATTTTTCGAGATCAAGGCAGAAAACGTAGACATAGCCTTAGTTACGGCGAGCCTGCCTGACT
>CALFWW010000009.1 GCA_937928575.1 uncultured Saprospiraceae bacterium
GGAAATAAGGATTTTCCTTGTCATTCTGAGCTTTCGCCATAGCGAAGATGTCGAAGAATCAAGGAAAGGTTAAAGCTGTACAAATTTCGACCTTGCGGAGAAATCTATCTCAATATTTGCCAAGAATTAATAATTTTAGCTTTGATTTGAGTAAGATTTCTCCACTAAGGTCGAAATTTAAAACCCGAAAACTTGCTTGATTCTTCGACTCCGTACCGATTTATTATCGGCTCTCCGCTCAGAATGACAAGCAGTATCATAACAATATGAAGCCTATTTCCATGACATTGCCCTGCGTATTCCACGCGAGCTCCTCCTCCTTTTTTAAAAGGAGGAGCCTATCCGCAGGATTAAAAGGTGGATACTACGAAACAAGATCAAACACCCATATAGATTAGAATAGTTTACCTCTAAAAAAAACCCTCATCTTTATTTAGATTAATTCAAAATAAGTGTTTTCTTTGCAACAACTAGTGAGTGAAGATTTAAAATTGGATGACTACAAAGCAATAGTGAGAAATCCAACCCTAAATTTTCAAATCGAAAAACATACCTAGAAAACGTGAAAGCAGAAATCTTAACAGAAGGGGATAACGCCAAGATCACCGCGATCAATGGTTCGGAAGAAATAAAAAATTATTTCTTGGCAAACGGCATTGCCACTGGGACTATTATTACCAAAAATTACAGTCCGAAATATGCCGGATTAATCAACCTCACTTTAAATGGGAAGATGCTTAGTTTGCGTAAAAAGGATTTTGAACACCTCGAATTTATCAAGATCTAATGATGAAACAATTCGCACTCGTCGGCAAACCCAATTCAGGGAAAAGTAGTCTCTTCAATTTACTGACTGGTCTCAATCAGAAGATAGGCAATTACAGCGGTGTCACCATCGAAAAAAAGAGTGGTAAAGTGGATGGCATGGATGTAGTTGATTTGCCTGGAATCCGTTCTCTAAAATCTGTTACCGCGGAGGAGTTCATTCCAAAAAAAGCGATCTTAGAATATGCCGATAGTCAAGCACCGGTTTTGTTTGTATGCAACGGCATGATGTTGGAAGATAACATGATGTTGTTTACTGAAATGGCAGACTTGCAAATTCCCATGGTTTTGGTGATCAACTTCAAAGATGATTTAGAGAAAAATAATATTGAAGTAGATGCGGCAAAAATGGCCGTTCAAGTTGGTTGTCCAGTCATTCTCATGAATTCCAGAAACGGAGATGGGATGGACGATTTGAAAAAAGCGATAAAGGAAAATAAATTTCAAGTACCCAATGCAGTTTGTAGAAGTCTCTATGATGAATTTAGTGAGGATACTGTTGGAAATAACTTCCAAGCACTTTTAACATCCACATCAACCAATAAAAGTGAAGTTTTTGAAAATGACTTTATAAAAAGACAAAAAATAGTCAACAATATCATCGATTCTACAACCAAAAGTCTGGAGAATCGAAATGACTTTTTAGATTCCTCGCGAAGCATTGATAAGATATTGTTACATCCTGTTTGGGGATTGCTGATATTTCTTGCCATTATATTGGTCCTTTTTCAATCTGTTTTCTTCCTTTCCGGTTATCCGATGGATTGGATAGATGCTGGTTTCGCTTCTTTAAGTGAGTTGGCTAACAATAATATTTCGAGTGAGTGGTTGGCGAGTTTGGTGAGTGATGGTATCATTGCAGGATTGGGAGGAGTCCTTATTTTTATTCCTCAAATTGCCATTTTATTTTTCTTCTTGAGTGTACTAGAACAATCTGGATATCTAAGTAGAATTTCCTTTCTATCAGATCGAGTTTTATCGAAATTCGGATTAAGTGGACAAAGTGTGATTCCTTTGATGTCGAGTTGGGCCTGCGCGATACCTGCGATCATGAGTGCCAAAACGATTACCGATACGAAAGAGAGAATGGCGGTTATCTTCGCTTCTCCTTTGATGACTTGTAGTGCACGTTTACCCGTGTACACAATATTGATTGCGATCATGTTTCCATCGGAAGGAACTGGATTTTTCAATGCGCAAGGTGTAATGCTCTTTGGATTATATCTACTTGGATTGGTAGCCACTTTGTTGGTCGCTTATTTAACGCAACGACGGTCCACTCTAAAAACAGTCCCGTTATTTTCATTAGAATTACCTGTTTATCGAATCCCAAATTGGCGAAATGTGTTTTACAATGTTTATCAAAAAACAAAATCCTTTGTAGTCGATGCGGGAAAAGTAATTTTCGTTGTCTCCATTATCCTTTGGTTTTTGCTCAGTTACAGTCCAAAAAAACAAAGCTTCTTGGATGAGCAATATCAAATCTCTCAAACCCAAAATCAAGATCAAAACATCTCAAGAGACGCTTTCGATTTAGAATATTCTTATGCTGGTTACATGGGCAAATTCATCGAACCAGTCATCAAGCCACTAGGTTTTGATTGGAAAATCGGCATCGCATTAATCTCTTCTTTTGCTGCACGTGAAGTTTTTGTTGGCGCTTTATCCACCATCTATAGTGTCGGCTCCGAAGAAGAAGGCCTCATCAAAACCCGAATGCAAAACGAAATCAATCCCGATACGGGCAAAAAACGATTTAATATTGGCACGTGTTTGTCGTTGCTGCTATTTTATGTCTTCGCCTTACAATGTATGAGCACCATGGCAGTAGTACGCAAGGAAGTCGGTAATTGGAAGTATCCTGTTATGCAATTTGTGATTATGTTGGTGATGG
Source organism: uncultured Saprospiraceae bacterium (assembly GCA_937928575.1). Taxonomy (GTDB): domain Bacteria; phylum Bacteroidota; class Bacteroidia; order Chitinophagales; family Saprospiraceae; genus CALDGQ01. Next base: position 2,720 of record CALFWW010000009.1, read on the forward strand.
CTTATGTGGCTGCTTGGTTGGGGTATACTTTGTATGGTTAGTCTGGGCTGCACCTGGGCCGAAAGAAGTTCCCACTTCTTTCAAACCTCTCAAACCTCTCAATCCACAATCACACACCCAGTATAAAAAGCAGCAACACTATCCCCACTCAACCCGGCCGCCCTAGGATTATCCAAAATATACCGAACCGTGTTATCAAAATGCTTTTTATCGCGTATAAACCGATCCCAATACTCCGGCATCCAAAATTTATCTGCTTTAGGCGAAATACCTAAGTTGTACTTTGTATTATTCTTCAAAGCCCACTTCCCAGTAAACGACTTCCAAGACTGAAGGATTTTTGAAATACTATCATTTGTTTTTATCAAAACATGAACATGATTAGACATAATACTCCAAGCGATTAAATCATACTTGACACCCTCATGATGTTGCAAAGCTTTCATCATGACTTCTGCCATTTCTGGATGCTGTAATGCGCAACTGCCTAAACCTTTATTTAAATATCTCTCTCTTAAGATTCTTAATTCAATTTGAGATTGCTTTTCTGGTAGTTGTTTTACCTTTTCTTCTAATTCGGCTAATACCTCTTTCGGAAGGCTATCGGCTAGACGGAAAGTAACAAATTGCAGAAGGCTTTCTTTATTTCTGTGGGGTAGCTTTCCTCGGTGCCATTCTTTTTGCAGGCCGAAGTTAGTGGTGAAGTGGTTGGTGTAGTTTGCGGATAAGGAGTGGGAACTCCTTTGGCCCAG